>JAZKGH010000254.1:0-5882 GCA_040386055.1 Bacteroidota bacterium | reverse complement strand
CGTCAGCGTGCCGTCTTCGACATGCGGCAAGAGGGCGTCTTGCTGAGATTTATTGAAACGATGAATCTCATCGACGAAGACCATGGTCTTGCGCTGGCTCATGCGCCGGGCGAGCTTGGCTTTTTCAACAGTGCGAATTATTATTTTTTTTCTCTTCTTCATTCAGTGTGTGTAACTTCTCGTTTTCGAGCACATCCAATGCAGCAGCTTCTAATTGCCCACTTTCCAATTGCTCCATCACTGATTGTCCGTTTACTACTTTACCTCTTGATAAATTAAGCAGCACAATTTGTTTCGTACATTGTTGAATCCAATGACTATCAATAAGGTGGTGCGTTTCTTTGGTAAGGGGTACATGTAACGTTACGATATCAGCCTTTGCCTGTATCGTTTCCATCGTTGCTTCTTCAACAAAAGCATTTCCAAATGCTTTCAGGTATTTATCGTAAGCTATTATGCGTACACCAAACCCTGATAACTTTTGAGCCACAGCCTTGCCTGTATTTCCGAAACCAATGATGCCTACTGTTTTACCTTTAAGCTCCCATCCCCTGTTTCCTTCTCTATCCCAAATTGAAGCTCTCACTTCTTTATCGGCTTTCTGTAAACGGGTTGATAAACTTAGTAGCATGGAAAGCGTGTGTTCACCTACAGCATCCGCATTTGCTTCGCCTGCATTGAAATACGCAATCCCCTTCGCATCGCAATAGCCGGTATCAATATTATCGAGTCCGGCTCCTGCTCTTGCAATAAACTGCAGTGATGTTGCCTGAGAAAGAACGTCTTGGTTGAAATCCATCTTGGTGCGAACTACCAAACCTTGGTATAGGTGAATCTGCTCTACAACCTGTTGAGGGGTATAGTCAGGAAAATAATCAACTTCCATTCCCATTCCTCTCAACCCTTCTGTCAACCGTTCATGCACATCATCAATTATCAGAACCCTCATGAAATACCTTTTATGTAATTTTTGTTGTGCACGAGTTTACTACTTTAGTACGAAAAAATGACAAGATGGTTGCACCAACCTTAAAAAACGTCATAGAGTATGTGTCCCAATGTAAAATAAACAACCAGACCCAATAAATCGTTGGTAGTGGTAATAAATGGCCCGGTAGCAATTGCAGGGTCAATTTTCATTCTATTCAGTACGAGTGGAATAAAGGTTCCAAGCACTGTTGCAAAAACAATGACAGTAATGAGCGCTACACTCACTGTCATACTCAGATCCATAGAGTTAGAGAATATGAGATTATACATTAACAAGAGTAATGAACAAATCGTTCCATTTAATAAACCTACACGTAATTCCTTCCATATTTTGGGAAGAATGTTTTTGGTACCCAATGTATTATTAGCCAATCCTTGAACTACAATGGCAGATGATTGTACTCCTGCATTACCTCCCATCGCTGCGATAAGTGGCATAAAAAAAGCCATCTCCGGATGAATGCGTAATTGTTCTTCATAAATTTCGATAAAGCGGGATGATGCTATACCTCCCATCAGTCCGATGAGTAGCCATGGTAAACGGGCGCGTGAAAGAATCCATACCTTATCCGTTGAATCTACATCTTCAGTAATACCCGACATCAACTGGTAATCCTCGTTGGCTTCTTCCTTGATTACCTCTACCACATCATCCACTGTGATCCTTCCAACCAGCTGGCCCAGGGCATTCACAACCGGTAATACTACAAGGTCATATTTTTTAAACAGGTTGGCAATTTCCTCCGAGTCGGTTGAGGTAGATACGGAAATGACCTCATCATTATATACATCGGCAATTCGTGCAGATGGATTAGAAAGAATCAAGTTTTTAAGGGTGATGATACCGGAAAGACGCTCAAAGTTATCTACTACGTATACAACATAAATATTGTCAACGTTTTCAGCCTGCCTGCGAATTTCTTCAATACATTGAGATACACTCCAGTTGATATTTGCTTTGATAAGCTCTACAGCCATCAAACTTCCTGCTGTGTATTCATCATAATTCAGGAGCGATAATAAACTGGATGCAAACTCTATATCGGTAAGATTGGAAATAACATCTTCCTTATCTTTTACCGAAAAATTATTGAGTACATATGCCGCATCATCTGAATCCATGTTCTGGATAAACTCATCGGCAATTTCTTTGGTGGAATAGGCGGATAAAAAGTTCTCTCTCACATTCTCCTCCATCTCAACCAATACTTTAATGGCCTTCTCTTTTTCCACCAGTCGCATCATTTGACGGGCTTCATCAGGTTTGATGCGATCCAACACCTCGGCAATATCCTGGGGATACATATCATCCAACAATTGCTGTAACTGCCCGTCATCATTGTGCTCGAGCAATTGCTGCAATTGTTTGACTAATATGATATCAACCGAAATTTTCTCCATGTTGTTGTACGAGTTTGGTCAGTGCAATAAAATCAATATACGTAAGCTCTTCGGCACGTTTATCCATATATCCGCTGGCCTGCAATATCTCATCTTTTACATGAAATTGTTGTATGGCATTTCGTAATTTTTTTCTGCGTTGGTTAAAGGCCATTTTGACCACACGGTAAAATGCTTTTTCGTCCACATCGGGAGGTGTTTCCTTACAGATAAATCTTACCACGCCCGACTTTACCTTGGGTGGCGGGTCGAATACATTTTCATGAACAGTAAACAAATACTCTACGTCATAATATGCCTGTGTAAGAACACTTAAGATACCATAATCCTTGGTGCGGGTTCCGGATGCAAGGCGCTCACCTACTTCCTTTTGAAACATACCCACCATCAGCGGAATGATGTCTTTGTTTTCCAGTAACTTGAAAACAATTTGCGAAGAAATATTATACGGGAAATTACCAATCAGTGAAAATGACTCTGGAAACAGTTTATGTAAATCTAGTCGTAAAAAGTCGCCCTCTATTAATGTTTGCTCTAATTGAGGAAAATGAGATTTCAAATACGTAATTGATTCCGAATCTACATCAATAGCATGTGTTGTAAAGTTCTTTTGTTCAAGCAGGTATTTGGTGAGTACGCCCATTCCCGGACCAATTTCCAGCACGGCCGGTGTTGTGCATTTTTCTGTGAGGGCCTTTACAATATTAAAAGCAATACCATCATCTGTTAAAAAATGCTGTCCTAAATGTTTCTTGGCGCGTACTTCTTTTTTCATGTTCTGCAAATAGAAGAAATAATACAGTGATAAACTAATTGAGATTCAGGAAATGCGGATTGCAGAGTTTCGATTGCGGAATTGGAAAAATTAGTGAGTAGATATAGTCGATCGGGTTATATCCGGTACAACTAACTATGGACCTCAACCTATAACACAGTCAACATATTAACATAATTAACTTAATCAACGTCCCCATCTCAAGATTTTTCATACTTTCGCATGAGCTAAAACAATACTATATGCATACCGATATTCAGTTAGTTTCTAAAACAAACAATACACTTTCCCTTTTCATACTTGCACACAAAAAAGCCAACTGGGCAAACCTTGGTTTTGCTAAAAATGAAATTGCATACATCGAGAAGAAAATTAAAGCCGATGAAAAGTTTATTACCATTAACCAGTTTACACGATTGGTGTGTGTGCAGCTAATGGAAGAGTTTGAAAAGAAAAAAACGTATTACGAAAAGTTAGAATCATTGCGTGGTGTTGGAAACAAATTGTGCAGCACGCTTAATGCACATAAATATGATACGCTTCAATTACACTCTATTGATGAACTCACCAATGAACTGCTAGCCGTTACCGAAGGGTGCGCATTGAGTAATTATCAATTCCTGAAATACAAAAGCGAAAAGAAAAATAAACACACGCTGAAACACCTTGCCGTAATCAGCAAAAAAATAAGCAAGCAGGACTTGGAGCATATAAGCATTACAACGGATGCTGTATTTAAAGCCAAAGATCTGGTGAACGAGCCCCAGTCCTATTTGGATGCCGTAACCTTTGCCGATGAAATGAAAAGCATGGGTAAAAAAGCCGGATTCAAAGTTGAGGTATTAAACAAAAAACAAATTGAATCGCTCAAAATGGGAGGTTTACTGGCTGTGAATATGGGAAGTCAAATCCCTCCAACGTTTACCATCATGGAATGGAAACCTAAGAAGACCAAAAACAAACAACCGTTGGTTTTAGTGGGTAAAGGTGTGGTATATGATACAGGAGGACTGAGTTTAAAACCTACTCCCAATTCAATGGATACCATGAAATGTGACATGGCCGGAGGAGCTGCAGTAGCTGCAACAATGTATGCTGTAGCCAAAGCCGAATTACCTTACCACGTAATTGCATTGGTACCTGCTACAGATAACCGTCCGGGCGAAAATGCTTACACTCCCGGTGATGTGATCAAGATGTACGATGGACAAACTGTTGAGGTATTAAACACCGATGCCGAAGGTCGCATGTTGTTAGGTGATGCATTGGCCTATGCTAAAAAATACAAACCTGAATTGGTACTGGATTTTGCAACGCTTACCGGAGCTGCTGCTGCTGCTATTGGTCAATATGGAATGGTATGCATGGGTACAGCCGATGAGAAGCAAAAAACATCATTAAAAGAAAGTGGCAATAACGTATACGAGCGCTTAGTTGAGTTTCCTTTTTGGGATGAATATGCAAACCTTATCAAGAGCGATCTTGCTGATATGAAAAATATTGGAGGACCAGTTGCAGGAGCTATCACCGCAGGTAAATTCTTGGAGAAATATACAGATTATCCTTGGATGCATTTTGATATCGCAGGCCCTGCTTATATTAACAGCACAGATAGTTACAGAGGTAAACAAGCAACGGGTGTAGCTGTACGTATGCTCTTCGATTTTATTAAGAATATGAGTAAATAAGTTGACTGGGTAATTAGGTTGATTAAGTAATTAGGAATATGTACGGTTCGTTTGAAGATTTAGAAGTTTGGAAACAATGCAGAGTTTTAAGACAAATGATTTTCAATTTAGTTAAACAGTTTCCAAGTAATGAAAAATTTACTTTAATTGACCAAATACTACGTTCGTCCAAATCTCCTTGCGCTAATATTGCAGAGGGACATGGCCGATTTCATTATCAACAGAATACTAATTTTTGCAGAATTGCAAGAGGTTCACTTACCGAAACCCTAAACCATTTAACGGATGCACTAGATTGCAACTATATTACAAACGAAGAGTATACAAAACATAAAGATCAGATTCAGTATTGTATTAAAATCTTAAATGGTTATATCCTTTATTTAAAGAAGAAAAAAGATTCAGACGATTAAGCTTCATTACTTAATCAACCTAATTACTTAATCAACTCAATCAACTTAAAACATGAGTAAACTACCCATTATAGGCATTACACTAGGCGATGTGAACAGCATCAGTGTAGAAGTCATTATCAAAACATTATTGGATAGCCGCGTGGCCGACTATTGTACTCCTGTGGTATACGGATCTCCTAAGGTGATTTCGTTTTGGAAAAAAAATATGGGACATCCTGATTTCAACTTAACCATCATCAAAAGTTTGGATCAGATTCACCATAAGAAACCTAATATTTTAGTATGCTGGGAAGAAGATGTGGAAATTAAACCGGGTGAGGAAACTCCCATTGCAGGCAAGTATGCTTTCAAATCGTTAGAGATGGCTACACAAGATGCGAAGGATGGAAAAATTCAGGCTATAGTAACGGGACCATTGAACAAGCATAATGTAAACAGTGATGCGATGCCGTTTACCGGGCATACAGAATATTTAGCGCAGCAAGCAGGAACTGATGATTACATCATGATGCTGGTGAGCGAAGATTTAAAAGTAGGATTGGTAACAGGGCACGTTCCACTGAGTGAAGTGGCAAAAAAAATAACCAAAGAAGGTATCCTGAAAAAGTTGCG
>JAZKGH010000253.1:0-4794 GCA_040386055.1 Bacteroidota bacterium | reverse complement strand
CTGATAGGTTGCATCTTTATCCATTGCTTCCGTCCTGTACCCTGATGCGACTTCACTCAGCCTGTTAACTTTGTCATAATAATATGTGTGAATATATTGGTCGGGTTGGTCGGCCTGGTAAACAACACGGTTAACTTTTCCACTGATAACGTCATATTCATAATCCACCGTTTTGTATTCCTCATCAAAATATTCCTTCTTCAGGGAATTCATTTGCCTAATCAGTTGTTTTACATTTCCTACAACATCATAGCTATAATACACCGCCTGATTTTGAATTCCCGAAGCTCCCAATGCATGGTACGCAACTTTCACTACCCTGTTTCGGTTATTATACAAATGATAATCAACAGACAGACCCAATGATGTCGGATCATCATAAAAGGTTTTGGTTACCTGAGATGTTGTTCCATTGGACGCATTGCTCATCCAGCTAAGCAAATCGTTATATGGATAAACAATCTGCCCTTCATTTACGATCCCGTTTATGGATTGCATTTCCCCCACTTCTTTAATGCGCCCCAAACCATCGTATAATGTATAGGATGCAATGGCCTTACTTGTGGCCGTACCCCTTGCCGCTTGTTCTGCATTTTGTGATATCGTTAACCTGCCCACTTCATCATAAAAAAACTGGCTGATCCCTGCATCAGGCGTTTTCTGCCAGATCAATTGATTAAGAGTATTATATGCATAAACTGTACCCTTCTTATGTGTTTCATTGTTATCCCGTGTTGCAAAAACATTGGTCTTCAGCGCTGCCTTGCTTGCAGCAAAATCTGTTCTCATTCTTACACCGGCCGGTGGTACCGTTTTCACAAGGTTTTGTGCCTGGTCATAATAGTACAGGGTATAATGATGTTCGTATATTTTATACTTACGCTCCAATCGTTCGGTGCCTGCTGCCTCTAAACATTTTGCCAGGTAACCTTCTCTGAAATTATTTTCAATAATGGAGAGTTGCTCTTTCCAATTTTTGAGTGCATTTGTTTTGGCTACTATTCTGAGTTGCCGTTTACATTCAGATTCTGTAGGAATGATGACTTCAAAAAGAGGCTTGTTGCATAGCTTGTGTTCCGGAAAACATCCCGGCTCTATGTAAGTGATATCTTTCAGGAATGCATATGTGGAAACCGTGATCAGCACATACTGTACCTTTAAATCGGCAGATGGTGCCGGCCGGTATTTTACCCTATAGATATACTGAATATCGGTATAGTTATAACTTGCAGAAGAGATAAATTTAAATCCTTCGATCTTAGTAAAATCAAAATCGGATGGTGGCTGAATGGGTCTGTAGGAGCTTTTTGTTCCCGGAACAGCCAGCGGATTTGAGGGTACCTGAAACCGTTCACTATATAATAATACCGTTTGCATTTTTACGCTAAACGTTGGTGCCATCATCCCCGTGATAATTCCCTGAACGATATTAGATGACGAACCGGTTTGTTTATAGGTTACTGTTTGAGGGTACTTATAATCATAAGCTAATAACGGGATCAACTCAGGAGCCGAAGTTGAAATGGAGATATCACCGGTATTGGTGATCAACGGAACTCCACCTACCGGTTTCAGGAATACAGAAAGCATCAGATCCAATTTGGTTGGATGCTCAATTTCGGAGTCTAGGTTTGGAAATGTTTCACTGTTGTAATCACCGGCAATATCCTGAGCACCGCCACAGCAATATTTCCGGCACATATCTGTATACTTAACCACCGTTTGAGGAGTAAAGGTTGGGACGACAGCGTACCAAGGATAATTTTGCTCGGGAGATGGATTCAAATCCACCGTCCATAAGTTATCGGTAGCTACCTCCAGCTTTATCTTATTATTAAAGTCAACAATATCATCTGCCAACTGATCTGTGTAATATGGTTCTCCTAATATATTTCTGCGTATAACCTCTATATGGTCATTATTGTACCGGTGCCACCTCGACTCAAATTCCTGGCAATCCAACGGCAAACAAACTTTAAACTGATCAATTAATGTTTGTTTGGAGAATGTAACTGAAAATGCCGAACTCAACTGAGACATCATTGTTCCGAGATGGCCGGTGCCTTCGTGGTAAGTTATCCAGTTATAAATATTGATATCATTGGCCGGCACATTTGTATGTAAATAAAAGGTAGGTGTTGTAGCCATGAAACTATTTACTTCCTCCAGAAACCCCTCGCAATCGCTCACCAGTTTGGTTGCATATGGAAGCGGATTTTCATTGGATGAATTTAAGAGTGAAAGGTTTTCGGGCAGTTCATTGTTTAATCCCTCCGGTATCGTAACCGGATCAATATGTTCCCTTTTAAATTGTGCGAACGGACTGATGAATGCATCCGGTAATCCAATACACTTCATCACATGATCCCTGTAATCATTAAAGAATAAATTGAATCCTGTTTTTTGGTTCATATAGTTTACCAGCAATTGTTGCTGAGCATAAACATGTTCGTTAAACGGACCATAGTCATCAAGGAAGGTTTTATAAAAGGCAGCAAATGTTGGACAATCAATACAGTTCTTGCATTTTTTATCGTCAGTAACATCATTTCTCATTTGCATTGTAATGGCATTTACGGCAGCAGATGCGGATAGATTACAAGGACAATTAGGATCTGTAGCAGCCAGGCCGTTATCACAGGCACATTTATTCGTTACAGGATTATCTGTAGCGAGATAATCATGCCCATATGGCTGCGGCATTTTGATAAGGATATCATCACACACTCCCCTAACATAATTTGCCATATACACAGTAGCCTGTGTAGGACCGATATAGTCATGCGTTGATTTCAATACCTCTTCAAAAGAATTTTGCTTGGTTACATCGTAGTTTTCAGGTGATACGGTACTCGACCCAAAAGGATTATCTTTATTACATCCTCTTTTGCACACCTCTACCATGTCATTCAAAATATCTTCCAGGATCTCTTCCCTGGTCAATCCTTCATGTCCCACGGTAGTAATACCCTCAATTCCGTTTCCTGTAGTTAAACATCCAAGGAGGGCTTCACGCCAGATTGGTTTGTATGCTTCGCATTGCTCGGCACATTGATTTTCAAATGCGGTTTCAACATCTGTTTCAGTTTGAGTGCTCAACGCGGTGAGTTCAGCACTGGTTGTAAACCTGCGTTCGGCAATTTCAGGAACAATTACCGGATTGCATTCGCTATGTGGATACGTAGTTGTTTTTAATGTATTAAGCAGTTTGTTTTTTTCGGATATATAGAGAGCCCTGATTGTGTGCCAATAGAAGTTTTTATATGGCTTACAGCTCAGCATATTGCTCCGGTGGCTGGAAATACAGCTATACATCGCTGAGGTGTTGGTCGGATCTATTTCTCCGCAAAATGTTTCGATCACAGGCAGGTCCCATGCACTTACTGTTGTTGATCCATTGGTTTTATAGTTCCAGAGCTCCGTCCAAAAATTATTAAACGCGGTAGATGACGGATCAATGAAAACGGTGTTTGCAGTGTTAAACAAAGGGTCCTTATAATTTCTTGAAATAGCGGTTACCGTAACGGGTGCTATAATCCCAAGCGGACCACTTGTTCCCATATTATTCAGGAGCGTATACGGATCCATTTCATAAGATGTCATTAAGTAGCCTTTTGCAACAGCGTCATCATAATTCTCAATGCTCATCATTGCCAGATCATATGCCCGGCTGGCCTCTGTAGCTACGCACCATTGCAATTCGCAGTATTCAGGATGAAAAGGCAGGAAACGCTCTATCCACTCAGCTTCATGGGCTTCCCATTGTTCCAGAAACTGTGTTGGGGATAATGATATTATTTGCGTTTCCAGGCCATTAATGATAATATTTTCAGTGCTGTTGAATACGTTTTTGTATGACATGGGGTTACCGGTTACATCACCAAATATGTTCGGACTTGTAGCAGCCGGTGAAGTACTTGTCCTGATGGCTGGTGAAATCGTTCCATCACCAGCCGAGGTAAAAGTATAAGAAGCGTACTGACCACCGGGAGTGATATCGGCAACCAGCATTCCCCTGTATGTGGCACATGGGTCAATTTTGCCACAAAGATCAGCACACCTGTTTTTAATTTCATCGTAGAGTTCGCCCCATTGGTTTTGCATTGCTTCGGTTATATCACCAACATCAACTCCGGCTGCAACCAACTGTGCTTGTTTAAAAGCAATAAAACCCGAACGGGTTGCATACTGCTCTTTGGTCAGTTCATACGTGCACTCTTCACAAGTAAGGTCACATCCTAATGTATCTATTTTATTCCAAGCATCTCTTTCATAATCCTCAAGTGTTTTACATTGTTGAGTGGCCATATAATCCTTCACATAACTTTCCACTACACTCTGCCGTACGGTTAACGACTTTGTAAGTGTGTAGGTGCCCGGCTCCAGGTATACCATTAAGTACCCGTCACCATCCATGTATGTGCTCAGTTTTCCATCCAACTCAAAATTATAGACTACCGGCTCTGTGCAACTGTGAGGCTGACTATTTGGGTCACCACCTATTTGTCTTGTGATAAGTGTTACAGCCGAAGAAGGTCCTTCTCCGTTAAACTGTTCTTTACCACACATGTTTTTTAAGGAGATATTAAGATCATAAATACAATCATAACAAAGCTCAGAACCCGTACCTACATGGCACGTTGGTGGGAAGTACTTTTGTGGAGTAACTTCGTATTTGAATTTCTGGTATCCTGCATGCGTAATGTTGATGGGAGTATTCAGAATAATAGCTCCATTAACAATTGTTGGCACATCATCCTCTCCGATAATGTTTTCTTCCCTCAATATTCCATT
>JAZKGH010000252.1:0-4272 GCA_040386055.1 Bacteroidota bacterium | reverse complement strand
CTAGGAAGCAAAGATGATTATGTCTCTGCAGGAAGAGGTACAGCCGCACAATGGGATTTTTTATTTGAGGAATGTACAGAGCCTTGCAGATTCAAAACAATATGTGATAACAATTTCGAGATGCTCCTCCTTGACGTTTCACCGGGCGGGCAGTATGCAAAATATAATGTTGTAACCAACGACGCGAGTGGCGAAGCGTTATCACTTTTAAACACCTCAAACGTACACCGGTCAAATAACATAAGTTTCGGACAGGCCAATTGGAAACATCCAAGGCTTGTTGCAAATGGAAACATATATAACGTTTATTTAAATGAAGATGGGGAACGTGCAAAAGTGTTTGTAACCTTAACAGGCACTTCTTATTTTCCGCCGGTGAGTAACTCCGCTTTAGTGTACACTGATACGGTAAGCATGATAAAATATACCTATCCCGAAAACCTTTCAAGCCTTTCTGACTTTTTATCAGAATGGGATCCGACCTTTGCACGATCTTTGGTAATGTATCATCCGGAATATGCATATTACCGTTCCTGCAAAGAACACAGTGTGAAATTTCCCGGAGACAATTTTACAAGTGATCGGTTCGATAGTTTACTCTTAGTATGTGAATCCTTCAAACAAGCTAAGCTCAATGGATTCATCGACAGCACGAATTATCTGACAGCAGTTCCTGCCATTAGTAAATTAAAACCTTTCTGGTTGCCAAGCGGTACCAGTATAAAGGATCCCTTTTACACAAACACCACATTCCAATACCTCACAACAGCAAATCCTGTTACAGGTTTACAAACCAGTGTAAACATGGCTGCTCCACCGTTCAATTTCAATATACAGGCGGAGATCGTCAATAAGATGAACAATTACATGGTGATAGCCACGGTTCCTTATTCCATGGCTGACGTTGCAGCAATGATGATACGTTGCGGAAATGCTTTTGCTGCGTTTCCTGCGCCATCATGTCTTGCATTCGGAAGTGACTTTTACTCGACCCCCACTGCTTTAAACGATTCTATCCGTAACCAGGAATGGCGGATCTTCCGACAGTTATATGCTATGGAAAAACAGCGCCTTCAGTTTGAGCGCATGGAATTTTACGCAAAATATAACGCCGGACCAATGAGTAATTATTATGGCGGATCTAATTATTGTATCGGTGGTTATCCGTATAGTTCATACCCAATGTCTTTATACACATACTTTCCTTATTCCCCTATATACGATCCGTCACAACCCTGCACTATATCGTGGAAATACACAGGGTCAAAAAAACGTTTTATCAATCCATCGGAAACAGGTTTGGATGCAACTACAGCCGCGCAAATGATGTATCAGGCAACAGGACAATGTCCGCTCGCCTTCCAGTTACAAACTTTTTTATCTGCTATGGCAGATAGTAATTTGCTTAAACCTGTTGTTACACTTTCAACCGTTCCTGAATTCGTACCGGATCTTTATGTTTCCATGAATGGAGGTATATTCCCTTCTTCTTTTATTAAATACCAATGGAAGTATGGTACTACTATTGGAGATGTTCTTACGGTTAATGTTATAGACTCTGTTACTAATACGAATAAATGTACTATTTCCATAAATAAGACAGGTGCCCCTGTAAATTTAACTTCGTTTTCACAGATCACCAATTTCAGTCAATTGAATTACGACCCTGCCGGGTCAGGGCAAAATCCATTTAAAGCAGTAGTCACCTATACTTTTGGTACAGGTGTATTCTCGGCTAATGTAAAGGGAAATTCATGCCTCCGTATAAAAAGCTGTACGTTTCCACCAGTGTGCACACCCAACCAATTTGCCGCTGATGCGTCAGTGCTAATGACTATGGTAAGGTTAGATACTTTTCTTACTATAGGGCCGCGACGTATTTACGCAGACACCGTCATATCTCCGTTTATAAGTTCAACAATAAAAAGTACGTTAGGAAGCCCGAATTCCAAAATGATGTACAATTATGTTGCCCCCGATAAAATTACATTCTACGATTCTACCAACGCATCCACAAAAATTGTGTTCACCATTTTGTCGATCAGTCCTACAACACCACTTGACAGCGCAATTGCCTTCGTCAATATTAAACCAAACTATAATAACCTGTTCACAATGGATGGTTTAAGGACGGGCTCACAACCGGCATTGAAAATTGAAGGCAAAGCAGAGAGAATAACTTCAACAGATACAATAGGAATTAGTATGGGTGATTGTGAACTTCCCGAATCACCTGAATGCGATCAGCAGGAACACCAGATCCGAAAAGATCTTGAAAAACTTGTTGATGAAGTGCTTTCTTCAGGCGGGCCTTTTAACAATATAAATCTTTTTTCATATCCTGCCTTTAGTCCTCTGCTTCAATCCTTCCTGGCACCGAGTGTAGGCGGCACTTCCAGTACTTATGTAAATGATACTTCCGCCACACCGAATTACGACACATTAACGTTTGAGATTGATCAATGTACTTTTGGTTTATTACATTATCGCAACAATGGAACAAAGCTTAATTTTCCCCAGATTGTGAATATTGAAGATCTTAACGGAACTGGATTGCCTGACATCGCCGGAAATTACTTTTCATTCAGCGCTATTGCAACATATTCAGTTGCACTCGACAGTCTTGTAAAAGATACAATCTACGGACAATCCTGCTGGCCTATAAAAAATTGTCCGGCATGTAATGGAGTTGATACATTAACGAGCGCTCCGCCTGATCCGCTTCTGCCGCCATTTTACTCCCCGACTGAACCAACTGTTGATGTAGAACATTGTGACAGTCTTTTTAATGTATGGAAAACGACAGTAACCAACTTTAACGCTAGTGTATTTGCAACGACCTGGGGCTATTATCTTTATGACACACTTATCGCAGATTCCTCCTTTTTTATAAAAGCCAGTTTATGTGATTGTGCTCCCGGGTACAATACTTATATCAATACCTATACTGTTACTACAAAAGCGCCAATGACTATAGTAGAATTTTGCCAAAAGATTGTCGATAACAGGCCTACAAGTTGCATCATTCTTCACGCACAGTATATAGCAACCGTTAGACAATACAACGATAGTGTCATCGCGGGAGCTATTCCTTATCCGATCGTCGATACGACCAATACCATCTTTACTACTTATAACGGAGGCTTCCGGCCTTATTGTGGCTGTGCCGCTAAATTCATAGCACAATTAAAAGGGCTCATCAATGGAGCTACCTTACCGCTCGGTACCGATACCGCGAAATATCTAAACCTGAGATACGCCTGCGATATACCACCTTGTACCACACCTGTTGATTCTGCTTACACAATGGTGCCTTTTACAAAGTATGATAACCCTTGTGTGCAACAACAGATCAATATCGCTGCCTTTAATGCCCAGAACGCATGGCAGCAATACATGGATAGTATGAATACTGCCATAAGTAATCTCTACATGAATCATTGTTTGAATGCGCTTGAAAATTTCCGGTACATCTATGATGATAAAGAATACCATTACACACTTTATTATTACGATCAGGCAGGTAATCTTGTTAAGACCATACCTCCCGAGGGTGTGGCAATGCTGAATATTACTTCATCGGCAGATGCGATCTCTACACAGATCAAATCCGGCCGCGCGTTGGGAATACAAAAAGTATATACTGAGCACCGGATGCCGTCAACTTATATCTATAATAGTTTGAACCAGCTGGTGTATCAATCTATACCTGATCATGATAACATGGATCTTTGTGACGGCACGAATCCTAACGGTCTGGATACAGCTCTCTCCATTTCCTCCATGCATTTTATAACGCCAAGTAAAGGTTATTTATGTGGTTACATCCAGGTTTCATCCACTAAAAAACGGGGGTATGTTTATACTACCGATGATGCCGGCAACAACTGGCGCAGGGTATTTGGTGTGGTTTCCGGAGATATCCAAAAAATTCAGTTCGTATCTGTTGATACAGCTTATGCCGTTTCCTCTTACGGTATGGTCCTTAAATCTATCGATGGTGGTAAGTCATGGGATCTTTTCACCGGCCTCTACAGCCCTTTGTCGAGTGGAAACAAATATTTTGACAAACTTAATGACCTTTATTTTATTAATTCAAACAATGGAGTTGTTGGTGGTATAAAAACTTCAGGCCATGGTGCCATTTATTATACAACAAATGGTGCAAATGGTTTTACCGAAGCAACGGTATCAGGCATTGTTAACGGAGATACCATCACCGGTTTCACTTACGATTCAACCTGGGTGTATGCGAGTGCCAGAAACGGGCAA
>JAZKGH010000251.1:0-3857 GCA_040386055.1 Bacteroidota bacterium | reverse complement strand
TGCATATGGTGTTTTGGGATTATGTTATTAGGGGATTAAGGTTTTAGGGCTTTGATCACGAGTGCAAATGTTTGCCACATCAGGTCTTCGGAAAATGTAAAGGGCATATTTCCAAGACTCCTGCCTTCAATATGAAAACGGATAAGATTATGCAACGGAGCAAAGGCCATCGACCAATAAACCTCAACCGGCATCGCTTTGAGTTCTCCGTTTTTTACCGCATTCTTCACAAAGGCTCTCATCTTTTCTTTAAATCCTTCCAGTACAGAGTCGGCAATCTTATCCTTGTATTGAGAATTCCGCAGTAACTCAAACAACTCATACGAGTGCCTGTTGTTCAGCCAATACTCCGATCTGTTTTTCCATTGCAATCTGAGACCTTGTTCAAAATTCATGTTCGGGTCAAACTCCTTCAACATGGCCTGTTTCATTTTGAGTCCTTCTTCAATACCAAGCTTAATAATGAGGTCGTCCTTATCCTTAAAATAAATGTACAAGGTAGCCGGAGACACTTCGGCAGCCTTAGCGATTTTTTGCATACTGAACCCGTTAAAGCCTTCCTGTACCAGTATCTCAAGGGCCTTCTGTCGCACCAATTGTTCCTTGTATTCGTCTCTCGTTCTCATGATCGGGTGCGAATATAAATGAATGTTTGTTTATTTATGAAGTATTTTCTATTTCTTTCATAAATGTGTTTGTATCAACCTCATTGATCCTTAGAAACCGATACTGGATGTTAGATACTGGACAACTCAACAGCTGCCCTCCTCCCAGGATGGCGATCACGATAGCTATCGGGAGCATGCAATTGTTTTGGATGGTAATCCCGTAAGACAATGCTCTGTATCCTCTGTCTGAAACACAAATCAATCCGCCAACAGCCAACAGCCAATAGCTAAAAGCCAACAGCTCCGTCACAGAAAACTGCAAACCGTAAACAAAAAACCGGCATATTTTATCGTTATTCGCATTCCTAAATCGTAAAGCACCAACTCTCAATTCTCAACTAAAAATGTATCCAACTATATCCGATTTACTCAACGACCTTCTTGGTATTTATATTCCACTTCCTATTCAGACGTTTGGTTTTTTTATGGGGCTTGCCTTTATCGGAGCGTATTGGGCTACTTCAAGTGAATTGCAACGCAAAGAGAAAAATGGATTGCTGAAATCCTTTACCAAAACCATCACTCTTTACAAACGTGCAACCCTTCAGGATTATGTCATACAATTGGTGTTTGGTGCACTCATCGGATATAAACTTTTGGATATTGTTTTTAACTACAGCGATCTGTTAAACGATACACAAGGATTTATTCTATCAACAAGAGGTAACTTCATTGGTGCGCTTCTTGGGGCTGGCATCGCTTATTATCTCTTGAAAAAAGAAGACGATAAAGCGAAACAACATGAGCCCGAGCAAAAACAAATACAGGTGCAACCGCATCAACTGATGGGCAATATCCTGCTGATTGCTGCTGTAACGGGATTGCTGGGTGCCAAAATATTTCACAACCTCGAAAACCTAAGCGATTTTGCACAAGATCCCATAGGTGCATTGTTATCGTTCAGCGGACTTACTTTTTACGGAGGATTAATTGTGGCTTCGTATGCTGTGTTGCGGTATACCGGTAAAAATGGTATCAACTGGAAACATATGATTGATGCTGCTGCTCCTGCATTGATTTTGGCATATGGAATAGGTCGCATTGGGTGCCAAATGAGTGGTGATGGCGATTGGGGTATTGTAAACCTAGCTCCCAAACCGGAGTGGATGGCAGCATTGCCTGATTGGATGTGGAGCTTCACTTATCCTCATAATGTGGTAGGTGAAGGTGTTCCGATTCCCGGATGTGAGGGTCACCATTGTTCTGAATTACCCCAACCCGTATACCCTACTCCCTTTTACGAAGTGCTGATGTCGTTTACTATTTTTGGTATCCTGTGGGCTATCCGTAAAAGTATTCACACACCAGCAATGCTGTTCTCTATTTATTTGATGTTTAATGGCGTTGAACGTTTCCTCATCGAACAAATCAGGGTGAATACAACTTACCATATCGGCAGTAAATTTATTACACAGGCTGAGATTATTTCAGTTGCTTTATTTGTGATTGGTTTTGCCGCCACTCTTTACCTGATAGTGCAAAACCGTAAAAACACTTCTCAATAATTCTGCTACCGGGGTTATCTTTGTTTAAACTCTGGCACCATTATTTCATATACCTCCGCATGAAAACCTACATTTGGATAATCGTATTGTTAACCCTGCCCCTCAGTAAACTGATGGCACAGCAGGATACGATGAAAAACTACAACCTTCCGAATTTTATTGTAGAAGCACAAAAAGATCCTGAGTACGAAAAAAGATATCAGAAACTTGTAAGGGATGTAAAAAAAGCATTACCCTATGCAAAGATGGCAGGCTTCCGGTTTCAAATAATGGAACAAAATTTACAAACATTACCAACCGAAAAAGCACGCAAGGAATATTTAAAACGTACCGAAGAAGCCATCAAGGAACAGTTTATGGATGATCTGGTAAACATGACGGTAAGCCAGGGGAAAATCCTCATTAAACTCATTCACCGTGAAACAGGAAAAGATACTTATACCCTTTTAAAGGAATACCGGGGTGGTTTTACTGCTTTGTATTGGCAGGGATTAGCTAGGGTCTTTTCAGCCGATTTAAAAAATGAATACAACCCTGTAGAGGATTGGCAAATGGAACAAATTATCAAAACACTGGGATTTGAATAAAAAAAGGGCTGCGAACACAGCCCTTTTTTATTCAAATCAACTAATACAATTCCTTATTTTATCATGATGGGCCGGATGCAGGTTACCATTGCTCCCATTGCTTTTGTACAGGTTACAGAAAACGCAAGTGTGCAAACCGGAGAATATCCATATAAAACACGCGCTCCATTCTTATAATTTGCCAACTCATCCTGATTTACCGGTTCAATCTCTATGCCGTCATCACCCATAATTGTTTTTAATTTACACGATTCGTTGTACACCACCGTACCCATTATTTTACAGTCAGTAGTATTCGGTTGGCTTATAATTTCGAGACAAGTAACACGAACCTTTGTGCTTCCGGCCATTCGCGAATCATACGCCAGGCAGGTAACAATATCATCACATGAGCTTTTACCATAGATCTTTTTGTAGCCGAATTTTATACGGGTTCCTTCTGTAATAGGTAATGGACATAATGTTTTAATATCCGTTTCACAAGGTTGCAGATAACGCCCGTCATCCGTTCTGATCCAGTAATTATCATAAATACTTGCGCCACATACTATCCTCGTAAAGGTTCCGTAAGTAGTACACAATGAAACATCCGGATCATTTCCACCACCACCTCCACCTCCTGGCGGATTGTCTTTTTCACAAGATGATAATGCAATTAAACTTACCAGGCTTAACAACAAAAAGGTTGTTTTAAAAATTGTTCTTTTCATAACTGCTATAATTTAAAGTTATCCATTTGACAACCTCATTTTACTAAATGTTGCTTAGCGAAAAGAATATTTTACCCCCAACTCCAATCCAACGTAATAAGGTTGCTGCCGAATGATATAGTCTTTGCTATACAAAGAGTTTAAACTGTAGCGGTATACAGGGCCCATATAGCAACTTATCTGTTTAGAAAAGTGGTAGCCAACATTGATTCCTCCCAATACCAGCAACGAATGCTGATTCAACCGGTCATTGCTTGCATCATCGGTTTCAGTTACATTCAAGGAATCCCTTTTATCAAACACCAATGAACGTGTCTGGAAAAGATAAGAATACGATAAACCTGCCGTTACTTGGTAATACATGTTTTTTCGGGAGATACGATAGCC
>JAZKGH010000250.1:838-6656 GCA_040386055.1 Bacteroidota bacterium | reverse complement strand
TCTTTCTTTAAAGTTTTTGTTAAAAAATAATTCAAAAAAAATCGGCCTAAGCCGATTTTTCAATGTTATGCTTCGGTTGTTTCGGCAGCGGGTGCTGCTTCTTTATCTTCCGCCTCTTTATCTTTTTTGCGTTCTGTTAATCCTTCTGCAATTGCATTGGTCATAACTTTAGCAATCAAAGCGATTGATTTAGCCGCATCATCATTTGCAGGGATCGGAAAATCAACAACAGTTGGATCTGAGTTGGTATCAACGATAGCAAATGTAGGGATGTTCAATTTTTGTGCTTCAGCAATTGCAATGTGTTCACGTTTGATATCAACAATGAACAAAGCAGCAGGAAGACGGTTCAAGTCAGCAATACCACCAAATAGTCTGGTTAGTTTTGCTTTCTCGCGCTCCAACATCAAACGCTCTTTTTTGTTGATATTAGCATAAGTACCATCTACAGCCATTTTATCAATGGTTTGCATTTTTTTGATAGACTTACGTACGGTAGTAAAGTTGGTAAGCATACCACCCAACCAGCGCTCAGTAACAAAAGGCATGTTTACACGTGCAGCTTCTGTTTCAATGATTTCTTTCGCTTGTTTTTTGGTAGCAACGAACAATACCTTACGGCCCGACTTCACAATGTTTTTCAACGCTTCAGCCGACTCTTCCAGCTTTACAGCTGTTTTATTAAGGTCGATCAAGTGGATTCCGTTTTTCTCCATAAATATATACGGAGCCATTTTTGGATTCCATTTGCGGGTAAGATGTCCGAAATGAACACCAGCCTCTAACAATTCTTCTTGAGATATTTTTGACATGTTTTTGAATTTCTGTAATGTTAATGATTAACGTTTTACGAATTGGAAACGTTTACGAGCTTTCTTCTGACCCGGTTTTTTACGCTCAACCATACGAGGGTCACGTGTCATCATCGAAGCAGCTTTTAATGTCGGTTTCAATTCAGCATTGTGAATAACCAATGCTCTTGCAATGGCTAGTTTAAGAGCGTCAGCCTGACCCGATACTCCACCACCATCAATATTTGCTTTCACATCAAATTGGCCAAGCATGTTGGTCAATTCGAACGGACGGTTAATTTCATTTTGTAACATCAAAGTAGGGAAATACACTTTCATGTCTTTTCCGTTTACTGTAAAGTTACCAGATCCTCCTACTGATAGATATACTCTGGCAACAGATGTTTTTCTTCTTCCTAATGCGTTGATAATTTCCATTTCGTTAGAATTTTAATGGTTTAGGTTGTTGAGCTACATGCGGATGTTCTGTTCCTGCATATACATAAAGGTTTCTGAAAATTTCAGCTCCCAGTTTGTTGTTAGGCAACATACCTTCAATAGCATGCTCAACTGAATATGTAGGCTTTTTAGCCATCATATCTTTAGCCGTAACAAAACGTTGTCCACCCGGGTGACCAGAGTAAAATACATACTGCTTGTCAGCCAGTTTGTTTCCTGTGAAACGAATCTTCTCAGCATTGATGATGATTACGTTGTCTCCACAGTCCACATTGGGAGTAAAACTCGGCTTGTGTTTACCTCTTAAAATGTTCGCTACCTTGGAAGCGAAACGGCCTAAGGTTTGACCCTCGGCATCCAATACAAACCACTCTTTATTAACAGTAGCTTTATTGGCAGATTTTGTTTTGTAACTTATATTGTCCACAATTGAAATGGTTTAACCCTATTATGATAAGGGGTGGCAAAAATAGGGTATGATTTCATAATTCACAACTAAATGTGTGAAAAAAAACGGACCGGATGGAGGCCCATCGTAAGAACCCTGATTTTATTGGATTTCTTTGGGTTGCGGGCCAAAAATAAATTTTTAAATTGAGGTTTTTAAGAACTTTTTCCAGCGATAAGTGCCTTTTGAATCATACACATATATAATATAAGGACCGGGAGCAAGCGAAGTAATGTCAATTTGCAAGTACTCACGGGGTGCAGCTGTTATTTCACGCTCATACCATAACTTACCGTAAATATCAACAATAAACATCCTGCTGAAATTGGGGGTCGCCTGAACCAACGTGAAATAAAGGTAATAGGGATTGTAAGTGGGGATAATATCAAACTCATAACCGGAACAGGAACCATCTGTCCATGTTCTAACACCATATCGTTGTTGGGCATCGCATTGCGTGCGGTAGGTTTTACCATCACATCCGCACACAGGATAATAATCACTGTTGGGACAAGGAAAAGTAGGACTAATGGCCAGTGAATCAACACAACCGTATGTTTGTGCCTGAAGACCTGCTGAGACAAGAACACCTAATAAAAACGTGCAGATATATTTCACTATTTAACGGAGTTGAGCGGTTTGTACCAGGCGAATTTACCAAACTTATAATAGGAAACCTCAACCAACTTCCCGGTACTGTCATATTTTAACCAATCTCCTTCCCAGCGGTAATAGGCAGTATCCAACGATTCGAAATAAAAAGCATATCCTTCCAGATGTTTTCTTCCCGCATGATCGTAATACTTTGTTTTGATAAATTTGTTCTTCTGATAACGCTCATCAAGATATAGGATACCTGATGAGGTATAGTATTTCCAATGCCCTATCTGATGATGGTTTTTATATCGCCCCTTCCACATCAGATGTTTCTTCTCATCATCATAATAAAGCTTCCATCTTCCTTGCCTGAATTTATGCTGATCAACCTTATTCAATGAACAGGAGCCAAGGAGCATACATATAAGTAAAATTCGAAACATTGGGTATGAAACGTTTTTGTTGGCTGTTTGTTGTTTTCGGTTAATTGTTGGTTGGCTATTGGCATCTCAGTCACTTCAAATAGCATTGGGTAAGCCTGTGCAAAGAGCTGTATCGAGAAGTATTCTTGAGCACACTGCATAAATTGAAAACGTTCTCGATATGCGCTACGCAAGATCCTTGCAAGCTACTCGAACTGACTCTTATCAACTTACACACTTGTGGTTTCGACTCCGCTCAACCACCGCAACTTTTTCATTATCTCATCATCAAATTGTCTCATTCCCTTATTGACGAATTAACACAATATAACATATCAACCTCCTCAAAGTTCCCCTTCCAGAAACATTAACTTAATCCTTAGTACTGCAGCCACCGTCAGGCTATCGGTTATATAACCTTCCTTCACCATCTTGTACAATTCCTCAAATGAAACTTTGCGAATCCGGAGCTGCTCATTTTCCTCTGGTTGTGCTTTTGTAAACGTGAGGTTACGGGCAATGAATAGATGTGCCACCTCATCAGTTGCCGAATTGCTGAGTTGCAATTGCTGAATGGGTAAATATTCCTGTGCAATGATGCCACATTCTTCAAGCAGTTCTCTTCTGGCGGATTCTATCGGATCAACATCCAAATCCCCACCGCCTTCGGGAATCTCCCAGGTATAGGTATGTAACGGATATCGGTATTGGCCAACAATCCAGGTATCGTTATTTTCATCTAATGGCACAATACCAATGGCCAATTTTTTAAACTTTACTACCGAATAAGTTCCCGGATTTCCGGCAGGATTTAATATTTCATGATGCTCCACACCAATCCAGGGCGACTCATATACTTGTTGTCTGTTTAAGGTTGTCCAGGGATTTTGTTCTTCTTGCATTACCGTATTATTTCAAGTTGTATTTCGCTTTGTATTTCCGGTACAATTGCTTTTGCTGATTGTCTAAATCAATTTCAATTCCATCCATAAACGCACGCTCCACAATGCTGGTGCGCATATCCAAAACATCACCGCTGCTGATAATGAAGGTGGCATCTTTTGTTGTTTCCAATGAACCCAATGTTTTGTCTACTCCGATAATTTTTGCAGCATTATAGGTAATGCACTGTAACGCTTCTTCTTTGCTTAAACCATAAGCTACAGTTGTTCCTGCATTAAACATTACGTTACGAGCTTCCCAATATCCATTGTGTCCGATAGCTACTGTAATACCCGCTCTTACCAACTCAACTGCTGTTTTGTAGGGTTGGTCCACATCACTCTGATTATGTTTAGGTAATTGGTGAATATTATTAAGAACCACAGGAATATTATTTTCCTTTATCTGTTCCTTTACCATCCAGGCATCGCTTGCATCTACCAACACCACTTTCATGGCCGGATATTGTTTCTTGAACTGAATCACCGCGATGATTGATTTAGCACTTTCGGCATGAACATATAAGTTTTTTGCGCCATTCAACACATCTTTCATTGCATCCAATCGTGCATTGAACACCTTAGGTGACACTAATCTGTTGTATTGATTTGCTTGTTCAAAAAACTGTTGAATGATTCTTATATCTTTATCATTTTTTTGTTGTTGAGCAGTTCCCTGTTCCGCCCACCATCCGCTGTAGTGCATCTCTTCCGGCCAATTCATATGCACACCGTCATCCACTTTGTATACAGCGTCTTCCCAATTCCAACCGGAAGTGCGCATCAAACTCGACATTCCTGAAATCAATCCACCTTGCGGAACTGGTTGTGTAAACAGGATTCCATTGTTTAATGCAGTAGGTGTAATTTTTGAATCGGTATTATAGGCAATCAGGGCTCTTACATTCGGATTGATTTCTCCTGTTTCCCTGAAATCAAGTGTTGCTCTCACCACTTCAATTTCATTCAGCCCCATCATATTGCTCATGCAAATAATTCCGGGATAGATATGTTTGCCTGTTACATCAACACTCGTAGCACTTGCATAGGCAACATCCAGTTGAGCCGAACAAAACAGAATCTTTCCTTTGGCAATGCCCAAGTAGCCCTTTTCAATAACTTGTCCGTTGCCTAAGTGAATAGTTGCCCCCTTGAACACAACAGGATTTTGCTGTGCAAACACTATGCAAACAATAAACACAAACAACGTACTGATACTATATTTTTTCATGATTGACTTTTTAAATAATGAATGAGTTAGTCGTTGCAGTGGTATTCTTCTTGCGATTTGGATACTTTCTTCTCTGTTTTTTCACCACCATGTTTGGCTGCAATCATCTTTTGAATGAGACGTTCACGCTCCCGTTTCACTTCCTCCCGCAGCTGTTTGTCTTTGTCAATGGAATAAAAACAAATGCCATCTACCAGTGTCATTTCCGGTTTTGCATAAATACTTAATGGGTGGTTGTTCCACAATACCAGATCCGCATCCTTTCCAACCATAATACTTCCCATTGTTGCATCCAAATGAAGCATTTTAGCAGGGTTGAGTGTAATCATTTTTACTGCTTCTTCTTCTGATACTCCACCATATTTAATAGTCTTTGCCGCTTCCTGGTTCAAGCGTCTTCCCATCTCTGCATCATCCGAATTGATTGCCGTGTTCACACCCATTTGCGTAAGGATGGCAGCATTGTAAGGTATAGCTTCCATCACTTCATATTTATACGCCCACCAATCGGCAAACGTGCTGGCATTGACGCCATGCGCTTTCATTTTATCAGCTACTTTATATCCTTCTAAAATGTGTGTGAACGTATTCACTTTAAAACCCATTGAATCGGCAACATGCATCAGCATGTTGATTTCACTTTGCACATAACTATGACAGGTAATGAATCTTTTCTTATGCAGAATTTCCACTATTGCATCCAACTCTAAATCTTTTCGGATATTAGGATCCGCCTGCGATAGTTGTTCATATTCTTTAGCTCTTATGAACGCATCATAAAATGTCTGCTCAACACCCATGCGGGTTTGCGGATAGCGAAAAACGGCCCTATCGCCCCAATTGGATTGTTTCACATTTTCACCAAGGGCAAATTTAATAAAGCCATCTGCTCCCGTCATTTTCATTTTTTCGGGAGCATGACCCCAGCG
>JAZKGH010000250.1:0-828 GCA_040386055.1 Bacteroidota bacterium | reverse complement strand
ACAAATGTTTGTTCAACACCCATTCTTGTAGATGGAAAACGTTGGTTATTCTGAGAAGAACTTTGTTTCACATTTTCTCCTAAAGCAAATTTGATAAATCCATCGCTTCCAGCAAATTTCAATTCTTCTGGCAATTTACCCCAGCGTAATTTAATCAATGCACTTTGTCCTCCAATCGGATTGGCCGAACCATGTAACAATTGAGACGCAACCACACCACCGGCCAGTTGCCTGTATATATTAATATCTTCACTGTTCACCACATCGCCCACACACACCTCGCTCGAGCTGCTTTGAGTACCTTCATTCACCCCGTTGCTGATAGCAATGTGCGAATGCTCATCAATGATTCCCGCTGTAATATGTTTATCGGTTGCATCAATTTCAATAGCTCCCGGTGCGGAGATATTTTCACCCACTGCAACAATCTTTCCTTGCTTCACCAACACATCCGAACGTTTCAATATTCCTTCTTTTTCGTTGGTCCACACCGTTGCCTGTTTAAACAAATATGTTTCTTGTTTGGGCAACGAAACACTTCCAAAATCGGTAAATGGATAAACTAAAATTTGAACAAGTTGATTTGTTTTGGCGGAATCCTTTTGTGGCTTTTCGCTGATGGTATCCGTAAAAATCACTGTAAACAAGCTCACCTGACCATTAGCCATGGTAATGTTTCCGGAAAGCTTTTTCACAACCGGAGGGTATACAGAACTATCTGTCTGTTCAGCCCAGGCAACAACTCTCATCAATGAATCTCCTTTTTTATTGAGTGCTATTTGGCAAATAAATAAACCTTTTTCCTGTGCAACCTGAACCTTCAACGTA
>JAZKGH010000249.1:0-3155 GCA_040386055.1 Bacteroidota bacterium | reverse complement strand
CAGAACCCACACAGTTGTATGCTTTCAAACAAATCTTGGCTGTATAAGGTGCAAATACGGCAAAGGTTCTGGTTGGATTTTTCGTAATGGAGTCTACTCCCGATGAAGGGTTATCGATACCATACACATTATCGCCATTGGTATCCCATGCGTAGCTGAAGTTTTTACCGGTTGACGTATTTACAAATTGAACAGTGTATCCGTCATAAACGGTATCTGGCATATTAAAGGATGCTGTTGGTTTAGCATAAGTAGCTTGCGGTGCATTCCATCTTACTACATAACCACTGTCTCCGGCAGGAGTAGCACTGGTTGGATTGTTTATGATGGTTTGAAGATAAGCGATACCTCCAGGTACTTTAATGGTGCGTAAAGCAGCGGGAACATTTATTCCTCCCATGCGTGCAATTACCGGACCGGTAGCACTTCCCGAACGGATCAATAAACTATCCGATGGTGTTCCTGCGCGCATTCTGAAACGATCGAGGTATAATGTTGCCGTATCTGAACACGTTGCAATTGTAAATCCTTTTGTACAGGTTCCGATTAAGTTAGGAACGTAAGTCCCCCCAACGGTATACAATTTAGCAGAACCTTCATTCTCTCTGGCAATAGTATCTTTTGCTGTTGAGGTTCCTTTACATACTTCGTAACCTGAAATGATTTTCATATACCCGGGTTTACACATTGTATCTGCTCCGCGGTAATTTGTGGCAACCATACACACATCAAACAATCCGCCTTCGTTGGCATTCAGGATAGGATTTTGAGCTCCTGCACTTGGTGAAAAACTATTAAAGAATGGAGCCAATGGATTATAATAACCCGGTTTCAAATACCAGAACCAGCTCACAGGACCATTGCTGGTTAAATCAAACATACTCGCAAAATCATAAACACCAACAGTACGTTTATCAGCAAAGAAATTTGCATGTGGTTTAGTTGCGGGTGTATCTACATAAATGGTATCGATATAAGTATCTTTTCCAAACTGATTCAAAGCAACCACTTTCACTCGGTAGAATCCTGCATTTGGAAAAATATATTTAAAATTAACTGCATTGTTAGTTGTATCAATAAAGTTATCTAAAATACCTTCAGTGTTTTTGGGTGTGCGTGTTTCAGGGTGAACTGCATAGGGTCCATTTCTGTTCGTTTTATTGTATCCAATAATATCCCAGTAGCTTTTATTCGCTCCGTTACTGGTATTCACAATAGTTGAAGGGCTTCCAATCCATAAAGTATCCTGTGGGTTTTTAGTATATGCATAACTAGCAATTGGAGGGACTGTATTGGGTCCGCCAGCACTCACTCCTGTGTAATTAATACTCACAGCTAAAACACCTAAGAAGCCTCCTGATGTTTTATTGATGGTAACACCGGTAATAGGTTTTAACTGGTTGCCCGGACTAATGACAAGATTCAACTGCGCAAGATTGGGTCCGGTAGCTGCACATTCCAATCCATTACCGGTACTTACACGTCCAACTGCATTCGCTGCTCCGGCTGTTCCAAACCAATCAGGAAAAGCGTTTCCTGTAAATGTCTGGAAAGAACCATCATTAAAATTAACAGTAATATCTGCAACAGATGCTCCACTTCCTGAAGCTCCTAATACATAAACATTACTAGCTGATTGCGATGTTACAAATGATAACGTAGCAGGAACATTTACAGTAGGAAAATGTAATGCATTGTTACCGATGTAATTTGCAAGTTGATAGGTAAGTCCCGCAGTAACAACGCTTGTTATTGTTCTGCTCATTGGCAGTGCACATGTTGTTGTGCCGTTAAAATCTTGCGCAACAAATGACCAGCTTGCATTATCAAATCCATTTGGCAATGAAATTGATGCCGGTGCTCCTGCAGAACCGTTTGCAATCACATCCTGATTGAAACCGGTGAGACTCACAGGTATGAGTTGTGCCTGAACTTTCGTGGAATAAAACAACACGATAAAGAGTAAAAAAGACAATGTGGTTTTCATAGGTAAATTTCTAATTTTTAGCATACTATAAAGGCGAATGTAGCAACAACATTGTCTTGTAAAAAAGTATCAACTTCCTATTAAGAATCCATTAAGAGAATGTTGAATGATTCAAAATCACAATACCCTCTTAAACAAAAAATTACGTAATCATAAACTAAATTGCTTATTTAAAATCCACATCTTTATGTAGATGATTTGTAACCAATCTTGCTGCTATTCAATGAGTACGCACATCATTTATAAAAGGTTGGTGATTGTGATCCATAACAAAAAGGTTACACCGACTGAATGGTGTAACCCCCTTTATTTGTGTGGTGTTGATTTTAAAACTACATCTTTATGTAGATACATATGCATCAATCTTATTGCAAATCAAAGTCTGCACATATCATTGAAAAAAGATGGTTATAGTAGTTCATAAAAAAAGAGGTTGCACCAACTGAATGTGATGCAACCTCTTTTTGTTTTAGAACACAAAGTATTTATTCTAACACAACTTTACCAGAATATTCATTCCCGTTTGCGTCTTTGATGATAACCATATACAATCCTTTATTCATAGATGTTAAATCGACTTCTACTTCTTTGAATTGCGCTGTTTTCTCTAACACTATTCTTCCCATCGCATCCATTACCTTAACTGTTTTGATTGTTGTATTTGTTTTGTTGGCAATGGTAAACTGTCCTTTACTTGGATTCGGATAAATAGATACATTATTGTTGTTGCTCAATTCTGACAAGCCGGTTACCTCTACTACTGAGACGAGTCGTTGAGCCTTTTTAGATTTATTACCGGAAGGATCTGTTACCTCATAGGTCACAAAATAAATACCTGACATCGATACATCTAACTTCGATTGATCAATAATCAACAGTGTTTGTAGTGTTGAATCTGAGTAATAATTGTCTTTAAGTTTTATTCCCGGTTCCACATATGGTTTGAATCTTACGTGCTCGAAAGGGTTGGTACCCAACAACTGAATCTCAGGAGCAATACGGTCTACCACTTTTACCAAACGGGTTACTGTTGAAGTGTTGCCTGCTCCATCCGTTGCTGTATAGGTTACTGTAAAGTCTCCCAATGTACTCATTGAAGGTAATCCTGTTCTAACGGTGGTTACATTCGGATAGTAGTTATCACTTGTTTGAACTCCGGGATCGTTGA
>JAZKGH010000248.1:0-4690 GCA_040386055.1 Bacteroidota bacterium | reverse complement strand
ACCATCGAGCGTTTTTAGTTTTACCGGAACACCAATAACAGGAAGGGTGGTAATGGAAGCCACCATGCCCGGTAAATGGGCTGCTCCTCCGGCTCCTGCAATAATTACCTTTAAACCTCGGTCGCGGGCAGTTTTGGCATATTCGAACATCCGCTCTGGTGTGCGGTGAGCCGATACAACAGTTATTTCATAAGGGACTTTGAACTCGTCTAATACCTTGGCAGCCTCCTGCATAATTTCCAGGTCAGAATCGCTGCCCATAATAATTCCTATATGTTTGCTCATTGTATGTTGGTTTAGTTGTCGGCTACAAATATCAATAATTCGTGTACTCTTTTTGCTTTGTTTTTGGCTTCTGAAAGAGTATTGGCTGTAATGGTCACGTGACCCATTTTACGCATCGGTTTGCTCTCCGTTTTGCCATACAGGTGAATGTATACACCCTCAATGGATGAAGCCTCCTCAAGCCCTTGTAAACGATAGGGTCCGCTGAAGTCTTTACCACCCAGTAAATTCATCATCACGGCAGGCTGAATCAATTGCGTGCTACCCAATGGCAATCCGGCACATATCCGCACCAGTTGCTCAAATTGTGAGGTATAGCTCGCCTCAATAGTATGATGTCCGGAATTATGCGGACGGGGAGCTACTTCATTTACATATATTTTTCCATCAATGCCTAACAGCAATTCAACAGCAAACACACCTACACCATCCAAAGCAGCAATGGTCCGCAGGGCAATATCTTGTGCTTCTTTGGTGATGGCATCTGAAACCTGTGCAGGGCAATTTAAATATGTTACAAGATTTGCAATGGGGTCAAACTCCATGTCTACTACAGGCCATGTCTCAATGTTTCCTGCTTTGTCACGGGCAACCATTACCGATAACTCTGTCTGGCAGGGAATAAACTTCTCAATCAGTGCGTTTTCCGTAAAAGCACGTTTAGTAATGTCCTGTTTGAGTTCTATAGTATTAAAGATAGCTACACCCTTACCATCATATCCGCCTTTGCGGGTTTTGGCAACCAGTTTATCACCACCAAGATCCTCAATGGCTTTCAACCAGTCTTCCTCTGTTTCAACTAATCGGAATGCACCGGTGGGGAGTTTATGTTGTTCAAAAAACTCTTTCTGAAATCCTTTATCCTGAATGATATGCAGGATGCTGGGCGAAGGGATGATTTCTTTACCCTGCTTTTCAAGCTCAAACAGTGCGTCAATATTGATGTGTTCAATTTCGTATGTGAGTACATCCGAAATTTCGGCTAATTGGTTGATAGCTTCCGCATCTGTTAAAGAACCGGTAATGTGTTTGGCAGAAAGGCCTTCACAAGGGCTTCCGGCTGCATCCAATGTGTTGATGGTAAAATTATAGCGAAGGGTTTCCTCAATCATCATACGGCCGAGTTGACCTCCGCCAATGATGCCTATTTTTTTGCGTAAAGGATTTTGATTCACACGGCAAATATATTTCTATTTCTGTGAGCTACGGCATGTTACATTAAATTAAGGAAAGCTTAATTTACTTAATTGTTTTAAAAGCAATCAAATAACCGTATTTTCGCAGCCCGAAAAGAAGAAACAACAAACAACATGAGCGGAAAAATCACATTTACGATGATTAAGCCTGATGCAGTAGCAAATGGCCACACTGGAAAAATTATTGACCACGTTATCCAAAAAGGATACAAGCTGGTAGCGATGAAATACACTCGTTTGAGTGAAGAGAAAGCAGGAGAATTCTATAATATTCACCGCGAACGTCCATTCTTTAAAGATCTTGTTTCATTCATGACCTCTGGTCCGATTGTAGCAGCGGTATTGGAAAAAGACAACGCAGTAGCTGATTTCAGAAATGTAATCGGAGCAACGGATCCTGCGAAAGCAGAAGCCGGAACCATCCGTAACTTATATGCGAAATCAATTGATGCAAATGCTATTCACGGAAGCGACAGCGATGAGAATGCTGCTATTGAAGCTTCATTCTTCTTTAACAACTTCGAAAGATTTTAATAGTTAATCAAACAGATTGACAAAATCCTGCTCCAAAAAGGGCGGGATTTTTTATGCCTTAAATACTGCCATTCCACTTGCGCACAAACCACTCCATGGAGAGTAATCCAAGGATTAGAAAACAAATCCATTTGAGGTTAATCCAGCTTTTAACAGTTTCCTGTTTATAGATAACAGGTTTGATAATTTCATTGTTGCGAACAGCTTTTTCAAGGTCTTCCAGTTGGTTGGAAAAAAACATCTTTCCACCTGTTTCCTGTGCAATTTCACTTAATAATTGATGGTTGGCGGTAGTTTGCAAAAACTCAACCTGCAACGGAATAACAGCAAATAGACCTTTTACTAACTGTGTTTTAGTACCAATGATTGTGGCTGCTTCATAGCTATAATTACCCGGAGCGAGTAATCCCATATCCAATTGATATGCCTTTTCAGTTTTGCTGAACGTATAAGTAAATTTTTTTCCTGCAGCATTTTTCACAGACAATTGTACATCTCCGCCATTGATTAACTCATAACTTTCATTGTATACTTCTGCATCCAGCTTTACGGGTTCATTTTCATCAAACCGTTTTTTGCCTGTAACCCTGAAACGCGAACGATCATCTTTGGCAGCAAGGTATTGAACCATTTTCCCGATTAATGAGGATGTTACCCTCTGTTCACTTAAAGCGGCATCATACATACGCCATTTCCAAAACCCTTCTCCAAACACAAACCCTGTTTTGTTACCGCTGCTTTTACCAAAGGCAATTAATGGAAATTGTGTCTTAACATATCCAATTTGTTGGGTAAACAATACATCATGCTCTACATTGATTTTGTAGTTGGCATAAGGTGAATACAAAGGTGGAAACTTTTTGATGATACCCCAGTCGTCCTCATTTACTGTAAACAGTGCGAAGGAAGATTCAAGGTTGGGTGTTGTTTCATTCGTACTGTTTCTGTTGGATGATAACGTAAGTGCAGGTTCAGCTGCGTTGAGGTAAGATAATCCTGTTTGTGCACCCACTATATACATTACCGGAATGCCTTGTTCCTTTGCAGCTTTTACCAATGTAAGGCCTTCACCTTTTAATCCGGGTAACTGATGAAATACAATGAGACTGAATTCCTTCAATTGTACCGGACTGATTTTATCAAATGAAAGTGAAACTACACTATAGTTTTCGTTTTGTTCTATGCTTTGTTTATAAGCAGTGATATCAGGATGAGGTGCCAGAGAAATGAGAGCGATTTTTTGTTTACCGTCAATTACGTTGATAAATACGTCAAACCGGTTGTTGGCTGTTGAAACCTCTCCGGCAAGCGGTGTGAGTGAAACAACGTAATGCTGCGTTCCAGCTTGCTTTGCCTCCAATGATACAGGTATGGTTGTGAAGTAAGAAACATCTTGAATAGAGACAATGGATGAAAATACCACTTTACCGTTTTGACTCACAGTGAGGTTTGTTTGCTTGTTGGCAAATCCATAAGCCAGCACATCAATTTGCAAAGGGAAAAAGTTTCCTGCATACACAAGTTGATTGTGTTTTGCCTGTTTAATCAATACATCTTTTTGTTGTACCGTATCGCCCAATGCAATGGTATAAATTGGAGCATTGATGTCTTTGGTTTCATAAAGGGGATTGCTTCCATCATTGTACAAACCATCTGTTGCCATAACAACGGCACCTAAATTTTGGTTGCTGTAAGTATTGTGAATATAACTGAATACATCAGCCATATTTGTTTGCCGTTCGCTAAAACCTGTATTCAACGATTCGCTGATTTCGTTGCCGAAGGTATAGGCTTTTACTTCATATGCATCACCTAAGCGTTGCTGTAGTTGCTGAAGTTGGGGCACAAAGGTGTTTCGGTAAAAAGCAGAATCTTTATTGGAAATAATCGATTGTGAACCATCCATTGCAAGCACAATAATGGGTTTATCAGTGCGGGTAGTCCACAGTTTCATTAAGGGACCTAGCAGTAAAAAGGCAATGAAAAAAAGACTTAAAAAACGAAATAGTATCAATCCCCGCTCCATCCATTTTCCTGATTTCCCGGATAGATCAAGCTTATTCTGTGAATATAAAAACCAACTGCCGGCACCTGCCAGTATAAGGCACAACAGGGTAAACCATAAGGAATATTCAGCGGTGAAACTCACGTTTTGTGGGTTGGTGATTAGTTAATTAAGTTGATAAGTTAATGAGAGAACGAAAACGACACGCTAATATTCTTACATCACCATTCCACCACACACGTTGATGGTTTGGCCTGTAATGTATGCGCTCATGTCAGACGCTAAGAACAATACTGCGTTGGCAACATCTTCCGGACTTCCACCTCTTTTGAGAGCAATACCTTCACACCACTCTTTACGGGTTTCTTCAGGTAAGGCTTCGGTCATCTCGGTTTCAATAAATCCGGGAGCAATGGCGTTGCAGCGAATATTACGTGAACCCAATTCTTTAGCAACCGATTTGGTTAATCCAATCATTCCAGCTTTAGAAGCGGCATAGTTTGCCTGACCGGCATTTCCGGTAATACCTACCACTGAAGTAATATTGATGATTGAACCGGAACGGGCTTTCATCATCGGACGTTGTACCGCTTTGGTAATGGCAAATGCTGATTTCAAATTTGTGTTCATTACTTCATCCCACATTTGTTCAGTCATACGCATCATTAAA
>JAZKGH010000247.1:7556-16130 GCA_040386055.1 Bacteroidota bacterium | reverse complement strand
ACGTTGGTGGGTTAATGTGAAATTGCCCAGACTGTTTACCTGCACTACATGCGGTTCCAACACACAACCAAGGTAATGATGGTTAACCAGTGTGTATACTAAATCGAATGGTTGTGTATTAACAACGAGCAAAATTGACCCCCTTTAAAAGGAGTAAAGGTAAAGCATTTTGAAGGATATTGTAAAGAGATTGTGGAGAAAAAAGCAGGATAATTTACACCTCAATGGCTCCTTCATACACAAAAGTAGCCGGTCCCTGCAACCATATATTGCTGAAAGAGTGCGTGTTTTCGTCATAATCGTAACTTACCTTTAAGTCGCCACCCATTACTTTTACCGAAATAATATAATGACCCGAAGGCAGTTTTTTCAATAAACACAAACTAATGGCAGCGGCCGTCACACCTGTTCCACAACTCAGTGTTTCGTCTTCCACCCCTCGTTCATAAGTACGAATAGCAATTGAGGTGTCACCCGTAACCGAAATAAAGTTGACGTTGATACCCTGAGCGGCAAATTCGTCATTGTAACGAATTTTTTTTGCCTCCATAACCACGTCCATTTCAAGGAGATTATCTTCGGAAAACTGTACATAATGAGGAGAGCCGGTATTTAATACAAACGTATTCGACATGCGTTTGTCTACTGCATCTACGGCTTTCATCTTAAGTTTTACAAAGCGACTGTTTTTCTCGAGAGTTCCAATAATAGCATCATGCGGACCATCCACGGCCATGAACTTTGTCGTTTCGGAGGCCACTCCCAGTTGGGCGGAGAAGGCGGCAATGCACCTGCCTCCATTTCCGCACATGCTGCTTTCATTACCATCTGCATTGTAATATTTCATAAAAAAGCCCAGTTCGGTATGTGGCTGCAGTAGGATAAGTCCATCGGCTCCAATGCCAAATCTGCGGTCACATAATTGCGCCACATAAGCTTGGTTCGTTACAGGAAACTGTAATTGGCGATCATCAATCATGATGAAATCATTGCCTGTGCCTTGGTATTTGTAAAATGGGATCTTCAAAACGGTTGAAAATTGGGTTGAGCAACAAGATTAATGGTGACTTTGGGAAGCAACGCATGAATCTCATTATTTTCTTTGTAAATATAAATATAGGAAGGAGTTTCTACTCCATACAAAATGAGTTTTTTGCCGGTGAACAAATAACCTTTATATCCCACAGGTGATTGCCAGAACTCTACAAACAGCTGATTATTTTTGCCTTTAGGTTTTGTTGGCTGAGCAATCACAGCAACTGAATCACCAGCGGCCGAATCGGCCCGGTATTGTTTCCAGGCCAGCAATTGATCTATGTATGGTTTTTCGTGAATGGTGATAAATGTATCGTTCAGAAAATGATCGGTATTGGATCGCTCCTCGTCTCTCAATGCAGGCTCAATAGTTTCAATGGGTTCAACCTTTGGCCCTTGCACTATTATCTGTGTTTTCTTTTGGATAGAGTCAATTTTTACAGCCAATTTTACCGAATCGATCTTTTCGCCTCGATTCTCCCAATTTAAAAAAGGAATATACCGTACAAAAATATTTTTGGGAGGAGCAGTGTCAGCAATTTGCTCTTCTTTGTTTGTATAAAGATAATAATTGAATGCCAGTGCAATTCCTGTAAGCGAAATCAGTAAAAAAATGAGTTTGTTAAATCGGTTGTCTTTGCGCGTTTCTTCGTGTTCAGCAATCAGTTCCTTTAGCAGTGCGGCCCGGTGTGATTTGTAATAATTGAAGGCCTGTTTCAATTCAGGGTCGGCTGACAATTTTTCATTAAATGCCAGTCGTTCATCATCGGTCATCTCTTTCCGGAGATACTTTTCAAAATGGTATAGATGCTTATCGTGATGGCTCATGTAACGGCAACAAATTTCGGAATTTTGTTGAACGGTAAAATAATAAATTTGGACGGTTCGTTTACTGCAAAGTAAATAAAACATGTGGATACCTCTGCATGTTTGTCATTTGGAACAATAATTGATAAAATAGTAGTTCGAAAAATTTTAAATTGCATATATGAAAAAGTATCTAGGATTATTGGCTGTTGCAAGCCTTGGAGGTTTGGTAGCCGTTGGAATTACTAAGTTTTTTGATAATGGAAAATCGTCCTCAGTGTTCACTGAAAATTACCCCGCCCGTTATGTCAGTTTAACGGATGCAGGAGCAAGGCCTGATTTTGTGGATGTGGCCGAAATGGTTACTCCTACCGTAGTACATATTATTACCACCAACGATCCACGTCAGGGCGGCCAAGGCAGGGAAATGAACCCATTTGATTTTTTTGGGTTTGAGATACCATCCGGCCCAAGCCAGGCTTCAGGCTCGGGAGTTATTATTTCGCAGGACGGATATATTGTAACCAACAACCACGTGATTGACGGAGCATCCAAAATTAAAGTAATACTAAACGATAAACGTGAGTTTGATGCCGAGTTGCTGGGAAGAGACCCGAATACGGATTTAGCGCTATTGCGCATTGATGAAAAGAATTTACCATTTGCCATAGTGGGCAACTCGGATGAAGTAAAAGTGGGACAGTGGGTATTGGCAGTGGGCAATCCATTCAACCTTACGTCAACTGTTACCGCAGGTATTGTGAGTGCAAAAGGTCGTAATCTGAACCTGCTCAGAAGCAATGCTCCGGGCGGACCGCAATACACCATTGAATCATTTATCCAAACGGATGCAGCCGTAAACCCTGGTAACAGTGGTGGCGCATTGGTTTCTTCAGATGGAAAGCTCATGGGTATTAACACAGCCATTGCTTCTCAGAATGGACAGTATGCAGGTTATTCATTTGCCGTACCAAGTAATCTGATGAAAAAAATCATAGATGATTTATTAAAATATGGAGAGGTTCAACGTGGATTTTTGGGAGTAAGCATTCAGGATGTGAATGGTGAGCTTGCTGATAAAGAAGGATTGAAAGAAGTGAAGGGTGTATTTGTAGCTAAAGTAAATCCAAACAGTGCGGCTGAAGATGCAGGGTTGAAAGATAAAGACGTAATCATAAAAATTGGAGAAGTTTCGGTGAATTCAAGTGCTGAATTGCAGGAGCAAATAGGCAAACGTAATCCGGGTGATAAGGTGAAAGTAGTTGTTTTGCGTGATGGAAACGAGAAGGAGTTTGAAGTGGTATTGAAAAATAAGGACGGTAAAATCGGTTTGGTGAAAACTGAAAAAGTAGAAAGCGATAAGGCGCTGAACAGTGAATTTGAAACGGTGAGTCGTGATGAACGTTTGAAATTAAAAATTACAAATGGCGTGCGTTTGAAAAAAGCCGATGAAAAGAGCGTGCTGAAAAAAGCCGGAATTCCAAATGGTTTCATCATTCTTACCATTGATAAAAAACCGGTGTTCACACCAGGTGATGTCAAAAGAGCCTTAACGGATAAAAAAGGTGGTGTATTGTTGGAAGGAATGAATCCGGACGGCTCGAAAGGGTATTATGGATTTGGGTTGGAAGAGAAGTAAGTTATATAGAGTTAACTAGTTGATAAAAGGTATGAAGAATAAAACGCTCTGATTCAGGTATGAGTCGGAGCGTTTTTGTTTAAAGATTTAGGGGTATTACCAAACGTATTGTTTTTTATTCATGAGCAATGCTTCTCCCATAATTGTATCGGCACCTGTAGCTGCATCAATCACTTTGGTTTCATATAGTACACGATTTTTCTCTGGAAAAACCTCCTTTACAGTTATTACGGCCTGATATGGAGTATCCACAAACATAGGCTTGAGGAAAGTATTGTTTTGTTTCATGTAAATATGGCCGTCTGCATAATACAATACCCCGAATATTTTGGTGAATACACTGGCACTGAAATGTCCGTGAATGATATTGCGGCCAAACATACTGGCTTTGCCGGCTGCCTCGTCAATATGCAATGGATTGGTATCGCCACTTATTTGAGCATAAAGGTTTACTTGTTCCTGTGTGTACGTAATATCATAAGTGAATACGTCTCCTACTTTCGGTGCTGCCATTTGTTTTGTGATTAAGGTTTAATATGTTGGCTGCAAATTAGTAACTTCAATATTATATGCAAGAAGATGTTTTTAGAGCCTGAAATCACCTTTAAGGTGAATAAGTGTTCGTTATAAAGCCCTCCAAACAGTGATATTTGTTTGGAAAAGGAGGTTTTGATAAAAGTCATGCGCTCGCTGAAGGCTTAGATAGTGGCTGTGATTGAGTATTCGGCCCCAAAATGCTAACAATTTCTATTGAATAAGATAACCCTGACTTTATGGTGCGACAATGAATGCCCCTAACTTTGCCCCCGATTTACAACCAAGCAAAAACATAAAAAATAACTATAACAAAATGGAAACTAAAAATCTATTCGAAACATTCACAACTGCTCAAAAAGAAGCTGTTGAGAAAATGACTTCAGCTACTGAAAACATGCAAAAAATGTTTACAGAAAACATGAACTCTGACTTTTTCAAAAAATGGTATGATTCACAAATGTCTTTCTTCAACAATGGAGAAAACAAAATGAACAACCCAATGGAGTTCTACAACACTTACATGAACAACCAAATGGAAATGGCTAAAAACTTCATGGGTAACAATCCAATGATGAACAATATGCCAAACTTCGGTAACATGATGAATATGGATAGTATGAATGCTAACATGAACAACATGACCGCTACTTACCAAAACTGGTTGACCAGCATGAACAACACGTTTAGTGAAATGATGAAAAACCACAACAACATGGATGCTAAAAACATGATGAGTGGTATGTTCAACAATTCAGAAATGTACATGAATATGTTCCAATTGTGGATGCCAATGTTCAAATCAATGAACGACAAATCGTTTAACATGGATACTTTCAAAAACATGTTCAATGCACCGATGTTCAAAGATATGATGGACAAAATGTTTAACATGAATGATTTTAACAAAAACATGATGGCAATGCCGGGAATGGATATGTTTAAAACGAACATGAACAACATGATGGATTCAAACAAAGGAATGTTTGACGGCATGAAAGCTAACATGGCTAACATGATGCCTAACAATAGTGGTATGTTCACACAGGCAATGGACATGTATAACAACATGAACAACCAAATGAACAGCGCGTTCGCTCCAATGATGAAATTAATGGGTAACAACAGCAATACCCAACAAATGAATGCAATTAAGGAATTGAGCAATGAGTTTGCTCACTACCAAATGAAAAGCACTGAAATGCAATACATGATGTATAATACAGGAATGAAAGCTATGGAAGAATTAGCTGAAACTGTTTATACACAAGCCCGCAACGGTGAAGAAACAAAAGATTTCACTAACCTGTATACTACATGGTTAACCATTAGCGATAAGCACTTTGTTGAATTATTCACAACGGATGAGTATTCAAAAATGCAAGCTGAGATGAATTCATTTGGTAACAAAATGAAAACGCACATCAACCAGCAAATGGAAAAAACAATGGCTAACGTGCCTGTGATTACCCGCTCGGAAATGGATGAGACTTACAAAACTATTTACGAAATGAAAAAACGTATCACAATGTTGGAAAAACAATTGGATACGGATGTAGTTGCTGAAGAGGTTACAAAACCTGCAGTTAAAAAAGCTACTAAAGCGTAATAAGGTTTGATACCAACCTTTAAGCCACAGATTTCACTGATTCTTTAATCTGTGAAGCCTGTGGCTTTTTTTATTGGATAAAAGTTCTTAATTCGAAATACACAAATATTAACGGAAAGCTTATGATGAATATGAATGTTGCAGGTTTGATGGAAGAAATGACCAAAACCAGCGAGAAATTGGTGAAGGGATATGAGTTGTTGCAAAAAGTGGAAGATGTTGAAGTTGGTGCATCACCCAAAGAATTGGTTTGGCAAAATGATTTAGTGAAATTATACCACTATAAAAGAGATACACCTGCAAAGGTGAAAATTCCTGTATTGGTATCATTTGCTATTATGAACCGTCATGATGTACTGGACTTGCAACCGGATAGAAGTTTGATGAAGAAGTTGCTGGATGAAGGCCTGGATGTATATATTATGGATTGGGGATATCCTAAAAAGCAACACCGTTATTTAACGATGGAAGATTACATTTTAGGATTTATGAATGATGCCGTTGATTTTGTACGCAAATCAACAGGAAACAAAAAAATCCATAAAATGGGAATCTGTCAGGGCGGAACATTTAGTACTATCTATGCTTCGTTGCATCCTGAGAAATTACAATCACTCACAGTTTTTGTTGCTCCGTTTGATTTTAGTGGTAATGAGTGTATGTTATATCGTTGGACAAAAGACATCGATATTGATGCTATGGTGGATAGTTGTGGTGGATTGATTCCTGCTGATATGATTGACAGTGGATTCAGCATGTTGAAACCTAGTGCTCCGTATTCAAAATATATCAACGCTATTGATCTGATGCAGGATGAGGCGAAATTGGCCAATTTCTTACGCATGGAAAAATGGAAAGCAGATATGCCGGATCAGGCAGGTGAAATGTTCCGTAAGTACATAAAAGATTTATGGCAAAGTAATAAGCTGATCAAAGGTGAATTTGAATTGGGTGGGCAAAAGGTAGATCTAAAAAACATGACTGTTCCTTTCTTAAACATTTTTGCAACTGAAGATACTATCATTCCAAATGCATCTACTACACCCGTTATGAAAGCAATAGGCTCGAAAGACAAGGAAGAGTATGCATTTCCTGGCGGACATATTGGTGTTTTTGTGGGAGCAAAATCACAAAAAGAATTAGGTCCTAAAGTGGCTCAATGGGTTGCCAGTAAGTCATAATTACCAATAATTAAGCGTATATTTGTACAGGCGTTCATGATGGCATGAACGTCTGTTTTTTTTATAATAATGTACAATGCTTGTTAAGTATCCGTTCCCGCACCACAATTTTGCTATTCATCAAGATATACATATTGCATACATGGATGAAGGAAGTGGTCCGCAAACGCTATTATTTATTCATGGTTTGGCCAATTATGCACCTGTTTGGAAATACCAGATAGCCGAACTCAGCAAACACAACCGTTGTATAGCTATTGACTTACCTGGTAACGGCTACTCTTCGCGTGGCGATTATCCATACACAGTATTTTTTTATGCCGAATGCGTAGTTCGTTTCATCGAAAAGATGGAATTGAAAAATGTGGTGCTAACAGGCCACTCTATGGGTGGGCAGATTGCTTTGATTATTGCGTTACGTTATCCGCATTTGATTGAGCGATTGGTATTGGTGGCTCCGGCCGGGTTGGAATATTTTGCTGCCCATGAAGTAATGATGATGAACGGGATGCTCAACATGGGAACATTGTTTTATGCAGATGAGTTTCATCTGGAGTCAGCTATTCGTCAGAGTTTTTTCAACACCCAAAACGAAAGCGCAATAATTATTGATGAGCTAAAAACCATTATGAATGCACATAGCATGAAACAATGGAGAGATATGAGTCTTGCAAGTATTAAGGGGATGCTGAATGAGCAGGTACAACAGTATTTGCCTAATATTACAACTCCAACCTGTATTATTTTTGGAGAACGTGATGCACTTATTCCTAATACAATTATCCATTTAGGTGAAACCCCTGAACGTATTGCCAAAAAAGCTGCAGCCCTTATTCCGGATGCATCTTATCATATGGTGAAACAAGCCGGACATTTTGTGCAATTGGAAAAGGCTGCAGAGGTAAATGCTACAATACAGGCTTTTATAAATACTCCGGGAGCGGCAAGGGGATAGGAGGAAATGCGGATTGCGAATTGCCGAGTGCGGAATTGAAGAAGAGTGAAATAGATCAAATAATGATATGGTGGTTGAACGGTCCGTTAATTATCGGACGAAACCACAAATAGCTGATTTTAGAACAGTTTTATTATTGAATATCAGGCGTTTAATTACTTTTGCCCACTTGTTATAGAAGTTCTTTAAAAAAATGGGGGATTGCTTGGTTTTCATTACGCATAGGCATATCTTTGCCGTCCTTTAAACAAAATAAATAGATAAATATATGTTTGCAATAGTGGAAATCGCTGGCCAACAGTTCAAAGTAGAAAAAGACCAAACTCTTTATGTACACAGATTACAACAAGAGGAAGGCGCCAGCATTGAACTGAATGACGTATTGTTAATTGACAATGACGGACAAGTAAAAGTAGGATTACCTAAAGTTGATGGTGCTTCAGTGAAAGCTAAAGTATTAACGCACTTGAAAGGTGACAAAGTAATCGTTTTCAAAAAGAAGCGTAGAAAAGGATACCGTAAAATGAATGGTCACCGCCAGTATTTTACTAAAATCCAGATTGAATCAATCAACGCATAATCAGTAACAACCTTTTAAATAGAATAAGACATGGCACACAAAAAAGGGGCAGGTAGTTCGAAGAATGGTCGCGAATCGCATAGCAAGCGCTTGGGCGTAAAAATATTTGGTGGTCAGGCAGCAATTGCCGGTAATATCATCGTTCGTCAACGTGGAACTAAACACCACCCTGGCGATAACGTTGGTATTGGTAAAGACCATACCTTGTTTGCTTTAATTGACGGTAAAGTAGTT
>JAZKGH010000247.1:0-7491 GCA_040386055.1 Bacteroidota bacterium | reverse complement strand
AAACGACCGCTCTTATGTATCTATCGCACCGGTAGAAGCAAAAGCATAATTCAGGTTAAACGTAAGTAAAGCGCCCGACAAATTATTGTCGGGCGCTTTTTTTATGCACTAAACTTAATATTGTACTAACAATTACATATATTGAGGATTCTAAATTCGGCCCTAAACTACTTTATATGAAAAACCTCAACAAAACCCCATTGTTATTCTTTTTTCTTGGAACAGCAATTCTTGCATTTTCTCAGACAAACCCAACAGCTCAATCATTACCGTATTCTCAGAATTTTTCAGGGTTAACAGGTAGTACTACCCTGTATCCTGGAGGTATGCAGGGATGGACCGTGTCAGGCACACTCGGAACAACAGTTGCTACAGCAGCACCAAATGGAAATCAGGCATTAGCTGGCGGAACAAATGCTTCTACTTCCGGAGGGGTGTATGACATGAACGGAAAAATGGCAATTCTTTCTACAGGAAGTGCTATAAAGAGTATTGGCTTAGCCTTGAATACAACTTCCAGCACCAATATAAGTGTTTCCTATCTTGGAGGAACACAATCTCAACTTTCTGCAGGAAGAATCAATGAAATATTGGTTCAATACCGGGTGGGAACTTCCGGAACCTTTACAAATATTAGCGGATCGGGTTATCAAAATAATGCCGGTACAACGGTAAATTCCGGAACGACTTCATCCAATACTTCAACAGTTAGTTTCACTTTACCTGTAGCATGTGAAAATCAAAGTGAGGTTCAGTTAAGATGGATTGTGAGAGATGTTTCCGGTTCAGGCAACAGACCGAGTTTATCGGTTGACGATATAAGTGTAAGTGTCAGCAGTACTCCTTCTGTTTCATTTTTGGGAACGCTTAATCCATTTGTTTCATCGGCAATAAGTTCACCTTCATCGGAACAAACATTCACGGTTTCGGGAACCAATCTTACAACGAATTTAGTTGTAACCCCTCCGGCAGGATATCAGGTTTCTACAACAAGTGGTTCAGGTTTCGGGGCTTCTGTTTCATTAGCACCTTCATCGGGAACAGTTGCAACAACAACAACAATATATGCGCGTTTTAACCCAACAACGCTTACCGACCAGATTGGTGGAAACATTGCCATAACGAGCACTGGTGCCGGTACCCAAAACATTGCAGTAAGCGGGGATGTAACGAATTTAAACCTGGGAGATATTGCTGTAATCGGTTGTAATGTTTCTACTACAGATGCTATCTCGTTTGTTGCATTGACTTCTATTCCTGCCAATACCATCATAAGATTTACGGATAATGGCTATAGTGATGCAACCACACAAATGGGAACTGAAGGTTATTTAGTGTACACAGCACCAAGTACTATTGCTGCAGGTACCGTAATAAGCTGGAATAATGGAATGACAATAGCCGGAACGGGTTGGAGTTCAACAGCACCCAGTAATTTTAGCTTAAATACTACAGGAGAACAGTTGTTTGTCTATCAGGGAAACTGGGCTGTAACGGGAGGAACAACAAACCTATTGCAAGGGTTAATGACGGGAGGAACATGGACGACTACTGGAACGGTTGCCAGTGTGACAATCAACTCATACTTGCCAACCGCATTGGGTGCTAATGCAGTTAATTTCACCGATGCCAACGCTTATTATACCAACAATACAAACAACACAACTAATACAAAAGCGTCTGTTTACGCGAGAAGTAATGTAGCTGTAAATTGGACAACAAGTGCATCACAAATTGTTTCTGTTCCATCCTGGGTATTTTCCATTTTGGTGGATGAACCCACAACGCAACCATCTTTCTCAGCAGCAACTGCAGTAGGAAATAACGATATGACGTTGAATTTTAGCGGAGGAAACGGAACAAGTTATATGGTAGTGATGCGCGAAAGTTCGGCTGTTGCGGCAACACCAACTGATGGTACAACTTATTCAGGTGTTTCCGGAACGGTTAATTTTACCTCAGCTACAGAATTGAGTTCGGGACAACGTATTGTCTATAACGGACCGGTAAGTGGAACTAACGTGGTGGTGAATAATCTCACTCCGGGAACAACTTATCATTACGCAATCTATTCGTTTAATGGAACCGGTACGAATAATAATTTTTTACTTACCACACCGGGAACGTCCAGTCAGCTTACAACAGGATCAGCAAATTCAAATGCATCCGATATTATTATTCATACATCATTTACCGAACCTTCTAATATCGATTATGCGGGTACAGAGGAAAATACTGATCTGACTTCCGGTAACTCTGTTGAGGTTGCTAAATTTACACTGAGAGATGGAGGAGCTACCGCGGATGCGGATGCAAATGGAACAACATTAACAGCAATTACTTTGTCGATAACAAATGCATCTGTATTGCGCAGACTTGCATTGTATAATGGTTCAACAGAATTGGCGGAAGCAGCGGTTTCCGGAAATACCATTAGTTTTTCAGGATTAACTTTAGCTGCTACAGATAATGGTTCACAAGACTTTAGTTTACGTGCAAGTTTTGTAAGCACAGTTACGGATAATTCTCAATTTAGTTTTGCTATTACTTCAGTAACAGCTAATCCAACAGGATCGACATTTGTTGCCGCAGATGGTGGAGCAGCAGCTTCATCAACAGCGAGTGATCGTAACCGGATTGAAGTTACAGCTACTGTATTGACGTTTATTCAAAATGCAATCAATGTAAATATTAATGTAGCAATGTCTCCGGCTGCCACGGTATCTGCCAATGATGCCAATGGAAACAGAGATTTGGATTATGTTACAAATGTTAGTATTACTTCAACGGGAACACTAAGCGGAACACCCGTTTCGGTTACATCCGTTTCAGGTCTGGCTACATTTTCAACACTTACACACACTGCTTCGGGAACAGGTTTGCAACTAACCGCAGCATCCGGATCTATAACCCCGGCAACCAGCAGCACATTTGATATTATTGTTCCGCCAACGGTATTGTATTCAACAGGCTTTGGAACCACTGCCTCTACAGCAACAACTTTGCAAACCGGTTGGGTAAAAAGCGGAACTCAGTCAGTGAATATGGAGCTCAGCACTTCATCGGTCTCTTCGGGGTATTCAACACCAATTGCGGCATCAGGTGGAGCTAATTTAAATGATGGAGCAACAGGAACCTCTTCGGGAACTGCAATAGTTACCTTGAGTGGTTTAGTAAATACAGTCGGATATACCAATATTCAGTTTTTATATGCTGCAAGAGCTTCTTCCGCTTCTTATACAGGAGTAATAACGTTGGAATGGAGTGGCGATGGTACAACATGGAATACGGTTTCGTATACAGATATCAGTCGTAACGGTTCGTGGGCATTGATTAATGGTGGCAGTTGGTTGAATTTACCGACAGGTGCGGAGAATCAGGGAGATTTACGTTTTCGGTTAACCTATGTGAGATCAAATACCGGTGGAAATTACCGGATTGATGATTTCACGGTACGTGGTACACAAGGAGCAACACCCGTTATTGCTTTACAGGATAATTCCCAGACAACAAGTAGTAATGCGTTCCAGAATGCAGCGGATGTTCAACTGTCAAAATTTAAAGTGAATGTTACTACCAATGCAACAACGCTTAGTGCAATATCTTTTGTTGCAGGCGGAACATTTACGGCAGGGAATGTCACCAATCTAAAGCTCTATTCGAGTAGTACGAATACATTTCCAGGCGGAACACCCACAGCAACATTGAATACTTCGGCAATAGCTAATGGCGGCACGGTTAATTTCAGTTCTCTTAACCAAACACTTACCGTTGGAGATCGATTCTTATGGATTACGGGTGATATTGCTTCGGCTGCAACAGCATCAAACACCATTACTATTCCTGCATTAGGAGCAAGTAATTTTACATTCGGTTTTGGAACACCAACGGGAACCATTTCACAGGGTGGTACAATTACGTTTAGAGCACCTGTTTCCAATAATACACTTTCATTAAATCAAACCATTTGTTCAGGAAGCACACCGGCAACAATTACCGGAAGCACACCGGCTGGAGGTGACGGATCATATACCTACCAGTGGATATCAAGTACAACAGGAGCGAATACCGGATATGCAAATGCTCAGGGAACGAGTACAGCGCAGGATTATAGTCCGGCAGCTTTAACGCAAACAACATGGTTTAAAAGAATTGTGAGTTCGATAAGTAGTATTGATACGAGTGCTTCAGCATTAATAACTGTTACTACTGTGGTAGCAAACAATACAATAGGTGGAATACAAACAATCTGTTCCGGAACAGTACCTTCACAATTAACAGGATCAACTCCAACAGGAGGTAATGGAACAACATATACCTATTCATGGTTGGTTTCGACAAGCTCAGCCACCTCAGGATTTGCTATTGCCAGCGGAACGAACAGTACAATTAATTATTCATCTGCATCCCTCACACAAAATACATGGTACAAACGTGTAGTAAGTTCAGGCGCATGTTCAAATGATACTTCAGTAGTTGTGGCTATTACTGTAAATCCATCAATAGGGAATAACACCACCAATGGAGCACAAACGATTTGCTCGGGTACAACACCAACACAATTAACAGGATCAACCCCGACAGGAGGTAATGGAATAACTTACACTTACACATGGCTGAGCTCGACAATATCTGCAACAACAGGATTTGTAACAGCGAGTGGAACAAATAATGCAATAGATTATTCACCCTCGTCACTTTCACAAAATACTTGGTACAAACGTGTGGTAAGTTCAGGCGCATGTACGAGTGATACTTCGACAGTAGTTGCTGTTACTATTAATACAGCTATAACGAACAATACTATCAGCGGAGCACAGACAATTTGCTCAGGTACAACTCCGGCACAATTAACAGGATCGACTCCCACAGGTGGCAATGGAACAACGTATACATATTCATGGCTGAGTTCTACAACATCAGCCACATCTGGATTTGCAACAGCTGGTGGAACAAATAACACAGCTAACTATTCACCCACGTCACTTTCACAAAACACCTGGTACAAACGAGTAGTGAGTTCCGGAGTATGTGCAACTGATACTTCAACAGTTGTGGCTGTTACTATTAATACTGCATTAGTGAATAACACCATCAGCGGAGCACAAACTATTTGTTCAGGAACAACACCAAGCCAATTGACAGGATCAACTCCAACGGGAGGTGATGGTACAAGTTATAGCTATACATGGTTGGCTTCGACAAGCTCTGCCACCTCAGGATTTATTATTGCCGGAGGAACGAATACAGTTAATTATTCGCCATCGGCTCTCACCCAAAACACGTGGTACAAACGAGTAGTGAGTTCAGGCGCATGCTCGAGTGATACATCAACAGTTATTGCCATTACGATCAATACCGCGGTAGCGAACAATACTATTAGTGGTACACAAGCCATTTGTTCGGGTACAACGCCAAGTCAGTTGACAGGGTCAGCTCCAACAGGTGGTAATGGATCAAATTATACATACACGTGGTTGACTTCAATAAGCTCAGCCACTTCAGGATTTGTTATTGCCGGTGAAACAAATAATGTAATTAATTATTCACCCGCATTACTCGCACAAAATACATGGTACAAACGAGTAGTGAGTTCAGGCGCATGTTCGAATGATACATCAACAGTTATTGCCATTACGATCAATACCGCGGTAGCGAACAATACTATTAGTGGTACGCAATCCATTTGTTCGGGCACAGCATCGACACAATTAACAGGATCAACTTCAACAGGTGGTGATGGAACAACATATACATATATATGGTTGGCTTCGACAAGCTCTGCTACTACAGGTTTTGCAGCAGCAAACGGCACAAACAATGGAGTAAATTATGTGCCTGCATCACTCACACAGAATACTTGGTATAAACGAGTAGTAAGTTCAGGAGTATGTTCGAATGATACGTCAATAGTAGTTGCTATTACTATTAATGCTGTAGTAGCGAATAATACTATTAGTGGAGTACAAACGATTTGTTCGGGTTCAACCCCCACACAATTGAACGGATCAACTCCAACGGGTGGCGATGGATCTACATATACTTACTCATGGTTGAGTTCGACAAGCTCCGCCACCTCAGGGTATACAGTAGCAAGTGGGACGAATAATGGAGTTAATTACTTACCATCATCACTCACACAAAATACCTGGTACAAACGTGTTGTTATATCTGGTGTATGTTCGAATGATACAAGTGCTGCTGTTGCTATTACTATTAATAGTGCAATTGGAAGTAATACAGCAAGCGGTGGACAATCGATTTGTTCAGGTACTATTCCAACTCAATTAACGGGATCAACTCCAACAGGTGGCGATGGATCTACTTATACATACAGCTGGTTGAGTTCAATAAGTTCAGCCACATCAGGTTTTACAGCCGCAAGTGGCACGAACAATGCCGTTAATTATTCGCCATCAGCGCTCACACAAAATACCTGGTACAAACGTATTGTTATATCTGGTGTATGTTCGAATGATACAAGTGCTGCTGTTGCTATTACCATCAATGGGGTAATTGCAAATAATACAACGAATGGAACACAATCCATTTGTTCGGGCGCAACGCCAGGCCAATTAATGGGTTCAACTCCGACTGGTGGTAATGAATCTACTTATGCATACTCATGGTTGGTATCGGCAAACTCAGCCACTGCAGGGTTTACATTAGCAGCAGGAACGAATAATGGAGTTAATTATTCACCTGCATCACTCACGCAAAATACCTGGTACAAACGTGTAGTTGTTTCGGGAGCTTGTTCAAATGATACAAGTTCAGCAGTTGCTATTATGATCAATGCGCCTATAGCAAATAATACATCAAGCGGAGTGCAAACAATTTGTTCGGGTACAACCCCAACTCAATTAACAGGATCAACTCCAACAGGTGGTGATGGTGCAAGTTACAACTACTTATGGTTGGCTTCAACAAGCTCATCCACCACAGGGTTTACAACAGCAGGTGGAGTTAACAATGCAGTTAATTATTCACCATCAGCACTCACACAAAATACCTGGTACAAACGTGTTGTTATATCCGGAGCTTGTTCAAATGATACAGGCGCAGCAGTTACCATTACCGTTAACTTAGCTGTTGCAAATAATACAGCGAGTGGAGCACAAACTATTTGCTCGGGAACCACACCAACACAAATAACAGGATCGACTCCAACAGGTGGCGATGGTGTAACGTATATTTATACTTGGTTTAGCTCAATCACAAGTGCAACAGGTGGATTTGCAGCAGCAGGCGGTATGAATAACGGAGTTAATTATTTGCCATCGGCACTTACTCAAAACACATGGTATAAAAGGGTAGTTACTTCGGGTACCTGTTCAACGGATACATCAACACCTTTGCTGGTGACCGTGAATACAAATCTGAATGCTTCAGTAGCGGTATCAGCAACAAGTACTTCTGTATGCGGATCGGGTGCAATCACATTTACTGCCACGCCAACCAATGGCGGAGCGGCACCTGTTTATCAATGGA
>JAZKGH010000246.1:3653-27896 GCA_040386055.1 Bacteroidota bacterium | reverse complement strand
GGCAACAGCAATAGCCGGAACAGGAGTTGCAATTGGAGCCGGTGCTGAAGGTATAAACTGGTAAGCTCCAATATCAGGTGCACCACCTAACGCTGCAAGAGGTAAAGAGCTTCCCATGATATCCGTGCTTAAAGTAGTATGTGTTCCCATTCCATTTAATAACCAGCATGCCGTATCAGCAGCATTGGGTTGTAAATTACTATCGCTTGTAAATGCTGGTCGGTATGAAACCGAGTTAGGTTCCGTACCCGGGTTCGCTAAACGATAAGCATTCAGCGTAGCGTACCCGGTTGAAGTTGCAAGACCCCTAAAAACAGTATTTGGGGATGAAGAATAAATTAAGTTATAGTTGGAGTTAACATATGCAGGATTGTAAATATACAATGCGTATCCGGTAGTGCTTGTGTTGGCAAAAATATTGTTGCGAACGATAATGTTTGATTCGGTTGGATTTGCATGGTAAAAATATGTTGGGTAATTGGTTCCTCCGGTTGAATATCCATGAATACTATTGTGGAGATATTCTACGTAACTCGAATAGTAGCTATACAATCCATACAATGTTCCTGAAGTTTGAAAAGCCATCTCATTGTTATGCACTTTAGCATAGTTTGATGCAGTGCCATCACAATAATAAATACGTAAGCCGTATACTGATGCAGTTATAGATGCCGTTTTAATTGTATTGTTTATGACCTCTAAGCCATTATCACAATAACCAAAAGTGGCCATATAAACAGTAGTTCCGGTAGGAGCACCCAAGCTTACAGAATTACGTCTGAATTTTGGAGCGTTTATGTAATATAAATAAACAGGATAGTAGCCCGATCCCATAAATGTATTGCTATCAATAACCAATCCTGTTCCCATTAAAGAAGTAGTGCCCGTTCCGGTAAGATACATACCGGATGATCCGCCACTGATGACATTGTTTTTAAAGGCAATATCAGAACCGGTAAGATTAATTCCGAATACTGCAGCTATAACATTATTGGTACCGGTATTGGCAATGGTAGAAAGTGAGCAATTTTCAAAAGAAAGGAATGATGACGATCCTGTAAGAACAAGCGCTCTTGCATTTGCTGTCCCGGTGCTGGTAATTGTAAGGTATTTAAATGAGAGATAATTACTGTTTTTTACTTCAATCGTATAATTATTTAAAGTAGTAGTAGGCGCAAACGTTACCGTTACAGCTGAAGCGCTATTGGATTGTGATTTGAATGTAACGGTGTTGGTAGCAGAGGTTCCCGGAATAGTGGCATTAATGGATATATTTTCGGTGTAAATTCCGTCCCTGATATTGAAAATAACGGGACCTGCCACTCCATAATCTTTAAGTCCGTTTATTGCATCTGTTATCGTTACAAAATCAGGGCTGCTGCCTCCAATTGTGTAAGTTCCTGATAATTGTGTGCGTAATTTAGCAACGATTGTATCATTTGAGGTTTGAGGATCAGGATTTGTATTTGGGCTGGATGTCCAAGCCCTTAAATTTACAACGGTATTAGTAACAAGTGTTACAGAACCTAATGTAATAATAGTATCTCTGGGTGTTAACCCATTAATTGTGTCAATAGGAGCACTCCAGATAACAGGTGTTTGTAATGCGCCATTCAATTCCCAATTGACGACTACTGAATTAATAATATTTTCGCCCATGTTTCGTACCCTGACCTTGACATCATGAATACCGGCCGAAACATTCTTGGGACCAATGAGTGCTGCTATTGATGCATTATCATTCCCAACGGAGGCATCATTTACCGTAATGTAGTTGGTTTTAGTTACAGGGGTACTTGATCCGCTTGTATTGGTTGAAGTAAGCGTAATGCTGTAAGTACCCGGATTTGGATACACAACTTTAGGGTTTTGTAATGTGGAGGTTGCAGGATTCCCTCCCGGGAAAGACCAACTCCAGGATGTTGGGGTCAACGTTGATTGATCAGTGAACTGAATCGTATCGGCAGCAAAAACGGTTGTCTTGTCTGCGAAGAAGTCAGCCACCGGTGTGAGAGCAAAAGATGAGGATGATAACAACAAACTAAAGAAGAGTAAAGAAATTTTTCCATAAACATTCTTAGTTTTGGAAGGGGGTAACGGGTATGGTTTTTTCATATGCCTAATGTTAAGTTAAGGACAAGGTAATTTAATTGATTCATACTGAAAAGTTAAAAGTTTATAAATCAGTGTAGTATTACATCTACAACAATTAAAATCTGCTCAAGATGACTAAAAATAAAACGGTTCCATTAATCTCTGAAAGAGGCTGGTTCCTTTCCGGACTGCTATTTTTCGGATTGACTTTCCTTCCTTTCCCAACGTCTTTTGTGTTTAGCTTTATTTTTCTTATTCCCATTATTCATTTGGTTGATACAAGTGAAAGCTTGTGGAAGTGCTATCAAAAAATATTGCCAATCTTATTTGTTGCATTCCTGCTTCATCATTTTACCAGCATCTACATTCCAATGAAACTTGCAGATAAAGTGTTGTTGGTTTTGGGTTTTAACTTTTTCTACGCCTCTCTTTTTCTAATTCCAATTACCATTTACTATTTGATCAGCAGAAGGATTACCTCCCAATTTAAAATATGGTTATTACCACTTTGCTGGCTACTCTATGAGTATGTTATCAATCAATCAGAGATAGGTATTGCCGTATTAAGTTTACATAACACACTCAATTATTTTCCATTTTTTACCAAAGGATTGGCTTATGTGGGTACATTAGGTTACACAGCATTGGTTTTAGCATTTAATGTGTTTATCTATCAAATACTTATTTCTAAGGAGAAAGCAAGGAAAGAGAGAATTAAATATGTAATGCTTTTAGGAGGAGGTTTTGTACTGTTGAATATTGTTGGATCTCTTATGAATACTTCTGAGCCGAGTGAAACAGTAAAGGTTGCTGTTGTTCAGCCCAATTTCAATCATACCTCTTCAATGAAAGGAGGTGAAGCCGAAGCACGTATCAAAAAAATGGTAAGAGCAACAACACAAATTTCGCCTGATGTGGATTTGATAGTATGGCCGGAAACGAGTATTCAAGGATATGTAATTAATATGGATAGCCTGAAATCAAATACTGTGATTTCATATATTAGAAAACAATCCATTCAATCCAATATACCGATTCTTGCAGGTGCAATTTTATATAGATTTTATAAGAATAAAAGTCAGGCAACACCAACGGCCCGCCCTGTTGATGGTAGTGACACTGCTTTGTTGTATGATGTTTTTAATACGGCTATTCTAATCACTCCTGATTCTTTACCCATTCAGATTTATGTAAAAAACAAATTGGTACCATTTGTAGAACGAATGCCATACATTGAATATTTCCCCTTTGCTGAAGGAGCCAAAGTTTCAATTGGGGATGCTTATCCAAGTTACCAGATACTTAAAAATGAAGGTCCACTTAGTTATCGAAACATGAAAATACTACCATTAATATGTTCGGAAGGGGCTTATTTCAATTATGCAGTAAGCCAGCTAAAGGATGCTAATATAATAGTATCAGTTTCAAATGAAGGTTGGACCGGAAAGGAAATAGTTACTGATATTTTAAACAATCTGATGTTTCCCCTTTCCAATGGATTGGATAAAAGTGTAGTGAAATGCTCAAATAATGGGACGAGTTTTGGACGGGACAATAATGGAATTACGTTATCAATAACAAAATTCAATAAACAAGAGATCATGGAAGTTTCCGTCCCTTTAACTAATTCGCAAACTTTTTACAGCCGGTTTGCTCAGGTTATCAATTTCATCATTGTGATACTATTTTTAATACCGGTATTATACGGAGCGGTTGTTAAAAGATAACATTTATGTAGGATTGGATGAATACCGGGCAGAGATAATTTAAAAAGAAAGGACAACCCACCGGGTTGTCCTTTCTTTTTGTTGAATACTATTATTCTGTTTAGTTCTGCTTAACAAGTTTGATAACCTGTGTTTCGCCATCTTTAGTTACCCTAACAAAATAGATTCCATTTTCGATTCTATTTACATTAGTGAACGGAACAATATTGTTTCCTGAAACAACAGTAACAGATTGTTGCAATACAGTACGACCCTGGATGTCTACCATTTCAATGTTGGATACTCCTTCTGACGTAGCATTGAACGAAACGCTATAATCTGTTGTGAATGGATTTGGATATACAGACAATGCATTTACTTTCTCGTCATTTGCAGTCACTCTAACAACATGAGAGTAGTTGTATTGACCATCACGATCAACTTGTTTTAAACGGTAGTAAAGAACACTTACGTTGGAGAATGCATCTACATCTGTATATGCATATCTTAACTCGCGGTTACTGTTTCCTGCACCTTTTACAAAGTCAACTTTTTCAAAGCTGCGTGAATCCAAACTACGTTCAATTTCAAAACCTAAGTTATTCGTTTCACTTGCAGTATTCCAGTTAAGCAATACGTTGTCTTTGTCTGTGTTTGCGGTAAAAAGTGTTAAACGCACAGGCAATGGATTTGGTAGATTTTCATCAGCTCCCATATAAGGGCTTGTAAGATGTCTTGTTTCACCATCAATATCAGTAGTAGTGCCTGCAATTGGAGTGGCTTTAAGATTCAAATTACCCAATGATGTTCCGGTAAGATGTAAATCGGTAGTTGAAACAAATGAGATTGTATCATTACTTGAATGAACATCTTTTCCTGTTGCAGTTTTCCATGCGGCAAGTGTTGCCTGATTAGCAGCTCCTATAAAACCAATATTACTTGATATTCCGGCAGTAGCTGAACTAGAGAAGTAATCATTGTAATCGATGTCGGTAAATGCTGTAGCCGGAGCTACACTGTATATACCATAACCGAAACCTGGAGTACCATTCGAAGATGTTTGATTGGTTTGGAAGATATTGTTTCTGATGTCTAACCCGGTAGCACCTGCAAAGATATAGACCCCGATAGCGGATGCATTCACATAGCTATTTGAAGGCCTGTTGCCGGTAATCCAAATCGAGTTAAACAAGATCTTATGATTAGCTCCTCCACCAATAATGATGTTATGCAAGTTGTACTCATAAGCATTCGCGCTGTTTCCACCGTCTCCATCACATAATAATTCAGCGAAGAAGTTATTTACAATCTGGCTGTTTGTATTGGCCGTTCCTGTAAGGTTTAACCCTCTTGAACCATAACCATCCGTTCCCAAATATTTAATTCCAATAACCTTGTTGTTATTAAAATTAAGATTGGTAGTACCTGCAATCAATACTCCTGTTGGAGTCAATCCTGCAGTGGTTTGTACATTGCTGATAGTATTTCCTGAGATAACAGGTGCTGTTGCATAATCAATATCCATTCCAATATCATACAAGCTATTTGCAGGGTTAGGATTGCCACCAATCACATTTTTAAGGATTCTGATTCCTGTCATTGGTGCAGATGTGGTATTTTTAATTGCAATACCTCTTCCTACCTTATAGATAGAATCGTTTAAGATGGTAATGTTAGCATTGTCAGTTCCGGCATTACCAATTGTACCATCACCAACAAAAATACCAAACACAGATCCGGAATTACTGCTATTACCCATGATGCGTGTATTGCAAATAGTATCATTAGTAGATCCCTGACCGGCACCTATACTTGCAATATGAACTACACTGCCTGATGTATTGGTATTCTGAAGTGTTAAGTCCATTGAAGAAGTCAGGTTATTTGAACCGTCAATTTTAACAAAGCTTGTACCATTTAACTTGATCAGTGAACTTGAGCTTGAACCGGAAATAGTTGCAGTATTAGATGCAGTTGGTTTAATGATAACCCTGTTTGTTGCACTTCCTCCCGTAACCGAATTAATTACGATAGGGAATGTTTCAGCCGGGGTTGTGTATGTAGCATCTGTTAATTCAAATGTAACAAGAGCACTTACTCCTCTTGAATTAAGAGACGTAATAGCAGAAGTTAAGGTTGTAAAGTTCGGAGATGATTGAGAAGCTCCAACCAAATAAGTACCGGCCATAGGTGCATCTACAATAACATATCTGTTAGGAGTAGTAGGAGCACTGGTAATGGTATTTACATTTGTTGCTGCAAAGCCTGTTGAAGGGTTTGCCGATATATTAAAGGTTGGCACCTTCAAATCTTGGGCGGTAACAAAATATAGGATAGTATCTGTAACAATTAATGGAGCACCACCAAATATCAACGAGTAATCAATGGTGAAATTAAATGGTGAAGTAGCGTTTGATGCTTCAACATATTTCCATCCGTTAAACGATGAACCATTATCGGCAGGGTAAGTTCCAAATGCATTAGCATCGGTTGATTTACGGTAATAGATTCTTGGTTTAGTAGTGGCTGTTGTATTTACACCGCTGTAGTCAGTAATACTTGCAAATCCTGTTAACACTCTATTGGTTATAGTAAAGGTGTTGGTAAGCGGAGTGTATGTAATGGTTGGTCCTCCAACGTCTACACCTTTTTCATAAGCACCCATTGTAGGAGGTGTTGCACGCACACTGTCAACAATATCAAGGGTAATACCTGCAATAGGAGTACCTAAACCATTTACAGTACCTAAACCAATAACCAGCGTTGAATCATTTACAAATTGCGGGTCAACAGCGAGAGAATTAGTATTGGCGGCTGTAGCTACTTTAAGGTCTGGAAGAGTTGTGACATCTGCAGAAGTGAAAGTTGCCGTATTGTACTGTGTCATTAACACACCCTGGGTACTATTAGCTATAAAATTGTTATAGTCAAAAATGTTGCCTGTAATAGCACCATATGTTGCAATGGCATAATGTTTAGATCCTGTAACTGTTCCGGTCATTTTATTTGAGAAGATATTATCTCTCATATCTAATCCCGCTAATGTATTCGAAAGAATAGTAAGAGCAGCAGAAGAACTTTGATTTGAACCTGTAGTTGGTTGACCAAATAAATGCACCGTATTGAAATAGAATTTCAGATTGCTTCCACCAAGAATTCTAATTCCGTAAGCATTGTAAGCAGTGTTAGCAGATAACGTATAGTTAGAAGTTAATACATCACTAATCGCATTGTTACGAACGGTAATATTATCAACACCGGTATTTGTAGGGAAGTTCATTCCATATGCACCCCATCCACCCGAACTTGTAGAGTAAATGCCTTTGATAGTATTACCACTAATGATACAGTTTGTTGTGTTTGTCTCAACTGTAATACCTGAGTTGTTAATCGAGCCTGTTGTTTTAACATTCTTGATGATATTGCGACTAAGTGTTATAGAGTCTGCATTGTTTATATATACACCTGTTGTTTGGTTATAGAATGCTGCAGAGTCAGTACCGATTTCGTTTTTCAAAAGAAGGGTACTTGAAACTTTGTTAGTTGAGGAAGTTCCACTGATAACAACAGCATAATTATTATTGTATATATTATTGTTTTCGATGGTGATGTTTTTATGTCCGAATCCACCGGAGAAGTTTGATACAGCTGTACCACCAACAATAATTCCATAAGCACCGGCATTAGAACCGCCTTTAATCAGTGTATTTTTAAGGGTACTGTTTTGTACACCCTGATTAGCTGCTGTTCCCTGGAACATAACTACTGCGCCACCTGCATTGTTGTTTTGAATAAACAAGTTACGTGAAGTAGTTCCATTGTTCGATCCATCAATAATATAGTTTCTTGCATTATTTGTTAACCGGATAATGGTTGTTGCATGTGAACCGGTAATGGCAGCATTAACACCTGTATTAGGTTTAATGGTAACGGTATGGTTAACATTATTGGCTGCAAATTGCGTCATTGAAATAGGGAATGTTTCTAGACCCGGATTGTAATCTACATCCAGCAATAATGTGATATTTCCTTGTACTTGTTTTGAAGAAATATCAGCCATTGCAGCAGTCAGACTTGTATAGTCGGGAGTAGTTTTGCTGGCACCAATCAGGAAGTTTCCGGATATAGGAACAATAATTTCACCAATTGAAAAGAACCCTTCAATAGCACCGGAACCCACAAGTTTATTGGATGTAATAGTACCAACTCCCGGACCCACAGATATGCTATTGTATGTACCGGTTAATGTTGAAGAATAAGCCACCCTATTGATACCAACAAGCCCGCTTGCAGTTAAACGAAGTGTTGTACTGTCAATATTGGTTGCACCTGCAGGAAAGGAAATGCTCCAGTATTGTGGAGTAAGTGTATTGATACTGGTACCGTCAGGAATACCTCCGGTTGTTACATTAAAACGCTCAACCAAAACATCAACCGTACCACCTGCGTTTGTTCCGGGATTAACCATTTCGAACAATCCATAAGTAGTTCCTTTTCCAACCGGGAATGTATAGGTAGAAGATGTAATTAATGAAGCCGGTAATTTTCTTTGAAGGGGGCCGTTAACATAACTTGTTGCAGATCCCCCTGAAAGGGCTCCTACTGCAGTATTGGTAAGTCTAAGAACGTTAGTGGCACTAGTGTTTAATCTTCCGGAGTTCAGTGTAAATATGTTTGTCACATCCAATGCTCCACCGGCAAGTGTTACATTATTCGTATCTGAAAGGGTAAGGTCATAAATACTTCTTGAAGGTGGAATTTCCACTCCGGTTGTACGCAAGGTACCTTGTTGTTGGTATATTAATGAATACGTTCCTGTACCTAAATTGTATACCGGTGCAACATCAAATGTTCCAATGGTTCCTGTAAAGTTAGCAACACCAATTTGAACGGTAACGGCTTGAGTCAATCCATTTCCAAGTGTAATGTTTGCACTATTAACAAAACCTGATGTGCTGAAGAAATTAACTCGATATGCTACCACCGGCTTGTTAAATGTAATAGCACCAAATGAGTTTTGGTTTGCAAACGTTTGGATACTATCTATACCTGTTCCACTATAACTTTGAGCAGAAGTAGAACTAAAGAATACAAAATTACTACCCGCCATTCTTCCGTCAATAAAACCATTATTGATTACGGCAGTGCCAACTGCTAATACTGGGTAACCATACATGTTCAATGTAGCACCTGTTGAAACGGTAAGAGTACCCCATACGTTTAACTGCCCACTTAACTGAGCCGTTTTATTATTTGTTGTATTGTCAATAACCAGATTAGGTACGTTGCCGCCAATGTTAAAATTGAAATTGGTAGTTGTTGTGCCATTTCCAACTTGTAATGTACCTCCAGTAAGACCCGAAGTTGGAGCCACACTATAGTCAAGAATAGTTCCACCGGTGCTTCTTTGCACCAATGTTATTGTTCCGCCTGACCAGTTAAGGGTAGATGCGCCTGAAGTAATTCCGAAAGAAGCAGAGCCTGAAGTAGAATTACCAACAGTTGCTACATTAATATTGCCTGAACTAAAGTTAAATGTAATAGTATTTCCGGTTGAGATTCTGGCGGCTGCATTTACAGTTCCTCCATCAACAGTAAAGGTTGCCCCTGTACCAAAATCTAATGATTGGGCAGCAGTTTGAGAAATATTAAAAATACCTTGTGTAACCTGAAGCAAACCATTGCATACTGGACTTCCATTTGTTCCTATTACAGTAAAGTTAGGATTGTTAAGGTGAAGCCCTCCGTTTGTTGGAATGGTATAAGAATCCGAACTGTACATTGGGTTAGATTGTGTAAATGTTCCGTTGATGCGAACTAAACCTGCGGTATGAGTGCCAATTAATCCAATGATATTGGCTCCCTGAACGGTGAAAGGAGCATTAATAGTAAGGATCGGTCTGTTTACGGAAACGGCTCCTTTATTTACGGTTATAGATCTAAAATCAAGTAAGGTTGGTGTTCCTGCGATTTGGGCATTGTTTAATCCAAAGAATGTAACAGTAACACCCGCGGTAGTTTGCATATCAAACATTCCGTTTACAATCAAATTTCCGGTTCTTAAATCCGAAGCGGCACTACCACCAATTCTCAACACATGAGAGGTTGTTGTTCCTGTTCCTGCTTCAAATGTAGCTCCTGTATTTACAGTTACTCCATTTTGAACCGTTAATGTAGATGCAGTAATTGCATCATAAACTAAGTACCCGCTCACTCCCTGACCAACAGTAAGTGCGTGGCAAGCAGCTGTTGTTGTATTAATAGTTACAGTAGCGCCATTCACAATCACTACTGAATCGGTAGCAGTTGGTATAACACCTCCAACCCAAGTACCCACATCTCCCCAGTTTCCTCCAGAAGCAGATGATAAAATAACTCCGGCAGATGTAGTTAACTGAGATCCTGAAAGCGGGGTGGATTCTCCCTCAATAAAAGAAGTAACGCGGTAGTAGTATGTAGTACCGGGGTTTAAGCCTGTTTGCACATAATTATATGGATTTCCGGTTGTTGCAGTAGTTGATGAAGTAACAGTACTGGCCAAAGTGAAATTCACATTATCAGTTGATCTGTAAACGTGGAAAGAAGTTTCAGTTGAAGAGTTATCTACCCAATTGATAGTTGTATTAGAGGCACCAACAGCACTAAAGGTAAGTGTGGTCGGAGGAGCAGGCACTACAGCCTCTCTTACTACAACACTATCAATAGCCCACCAGTATCCCCAGGTAGTTAAAATGTTCCATCTGAATCTTACATTGGCTTGTCCGGCAGCTCCCGGAACCGGAATGGTTGTTTTAAGAGCCGGGTTTCCGAAACCATAATTGGCGGTTCGTGTAAGGAGAGCAGTCCAGGTTGTACCTCCATTTATTGAGTATTCTAAAATACCTGTTTGTGGAGCTGCGAAACGAAATTGTTCCGAAAATATAATAAGTGGGTTGGTAGCGGTAGTCAAATTAAGAGGAGGAGTTGTAAGTCTGGCATCTTGCGTATTTCCACTTCCTAAAATATCACTATCAAGAATTAAGAATTTGCCGGAAAAATCACCACCGGTAATGGTTCTGACTCCCGGGTTACTTGCATCCCAAAGACCAACCGGTCCTGTCTGCCCCGGTCCGGCAACGTTTGTCCAGCCAACCGGAGGAGTTGTTCCAACGGCAGATGAAAAGCCTTCTGCTAAATAGGTTTGTGCATGTATAAATGAATATTGCGCCAGCACCATGGCAAAAGTTAGAATAAGTAATTTGGGGATTTTGTATATGGTATTTGTATTTGTTGTTTTCATGGAATATTAATTAAAGTTTAAAGAAGAATAAAAGACTTCAGTGGAGTCAATCCTATTCATTCCAAACCGTGGAGTTCCATGGTAAAGCAAGTAAAACGAAGAAAGGCCTGTGGAAACAAGCCCAGTAAATATTTAATTGCATAGAGGTTAACTATTAACTCGAATATTAAATCCAAGTTAAAAATTAATTTCTCATAAACAATTAATTAGTTAATTATTTTGTAATAATAGCGACTCAAATAAAAATATAACGACTCAAAAGATGATACCGCTATTGGTTTCACGAGCAGGAGTACGCCTGAATTTTAATGTAAGTTAAATTTTAAAAAGAAAGAAAAGAAAAATCACCTAACCTAATCAAAGGAGCCTCTGAGTTCATTTTGTCTGTTAGCATCCAAACGGATGAAAATGAACAGTAAAATGGTAAAACTTAAGAGTGCAGAACCCCCATAGCTGAAGAAGGGCAGTGGAATACCGATAACAGGAAGTAATCCCAGAGTCATTCCAATATTGATGGCAAAATGGAAAAAGAGAATGGAGGCAACACAGTACCCATAAATGCGGTTGAATTTCTGTCGCTGACGTTCGGCCATTATCAGAATGCGCCAAAGTAGCAGGATATAAAGTATAATGAATACAACAGATCCCACAAATCCATATTCTTCACCTATTGTACAAAATATAAAATCGGTACTTTGCTCGGGTACAAATCTGAACTTATTCTGGGTTCCTTCCAAAAATCCTTTACCTAATAGACCTCCCGAACCGATTGCAATTTTAGATTGTTGTACATTGTATCCTGCTCCTTTTAAATCAACTTCTTTGCCCAATAATACATTGATACGAGACTTTTGATGTGCTTGCAGAACATTTTCAAAGGCATACCCAATACTGCTTACATAAGCGCATGCCATTAACGCAACACCTGCTACAATCAGCAAATTCTGCCTGTTTCTGCGAATGATTAGAGTAAACAACCCGGCAATGGCAACAATGCCGATAGCAAGGTAAAGGGTAGGAAAAACTAATGCCAATACACCGAGTAATGCAAGCATAAATCCTATGAATAGAAAATATCCCGGAAGCCCTTCGCGATACAATACAAAAATGAAAGAAGCAAAAACCAATGCACTTCCCGTTTCATTTTGCATAAGTATAATGATCATTGGCAAAAGGATCATTGCACCCGAAATGTATTGCACTTTTCGGTCACTGAATTTTATATTGAATCCACTCAGATACCTCGCAAGGGCAAGGGCTGTTCCAAATTTGGCAAACTCTGCGGGCTGCATCCGGAACCCGCCAATCTCAATCCATGAACTCGATCCTTTTACAGTGGTACCAAGCAATAATACGGCAATGAGTAATAAGATGGTAAGTGCATAAATGGGATAAGAGAAAGCATAAAAAAACTTCTCATCCACCAATAAAATGAGCAATCCTAAAAAAGAAGCCACTGCAATCCATACTACTTGTTTACCATAATTCCTGTATCCATCATAGATCATCGGATGGGCCTCATCGTAAACCGAGGCATAAATGCACAATAAACCGGCAATCACAAAGGCGTAATACAACACCAATGTAAGCCAATCAATGTTTGACGGTTTGGGTTGTTGTTGCGTTTGTATCATTTTTATGCGTTAAATTTCCTTTGAGCATACGTTCCAGCAAAGCTTTACGTGTATCATGTTTACCGGTTAAATATTGTTCCATCATAAGGCTGGCAATCGGAGCTGCCCAGGTAGCACCAAATCCTGCATTTTCAACAATAACAGCAATGGCAATTTTTGGATTGTCTTTAGGAGCAAAAGCAAAAAATACAGAGTGATCTTTTCCATGTGGATTTTGCGCTGTTCCCGTTTTTCCGCAAATGGCAATTCCGGGAATTCTAGCTATACGGGCTGTTCCCGCCTCTACCACATCATACATCCCCTCTACCACAATAGGAAAATAGGCAGTATCAATAGTGGTCCAGTGTTTTACATTGTATTCCGTATTCGGATTTTTTTTACCTTCAATGGTTTTGACAATATGAGGTGTTATGTAATAACCTCTGTTAGCAACTGCTGCAGTGGCATTGGCCATTTGTAAGGGGGTAATCCCTAACTCACCCTGACCGATTCCAAGTGAAATAGTAGTAAGAGCCTGCCATCTGTAACGGCCATAAATTTTATCATAATAATCAGAGGTTGGAAGTAGTCCTCCGCCTTCACCATATAAATCTACTCCAAGTTTTTTGCCTAAACCAAAACTCGCAATGTGTTTATGAAAATTGTCGTAAGCATTTTCTACATGCGGATAACGGGGATTGTTTACCACACTACGGTATACCTGGCAGAAATAAGCATTACACGAAACAGCAATGGCTCCTCGTAATTGTAAGGGTGAACCGTGTGGATGGCAACCCACAAACAAATATCCTCTGTGACAAGCATAACTTGTTGCAGGCGTTAATACACCTTCCTGTTGTCCGGTAAGCGACATCAATACTTTGAAGATAGAACCCGGAGGATACGGAGCTGCAAGCGGTCGGTTGAATAACGGTTTAGAAGGATCACGCAATAACTTCATATAATTGTTACCGCGTTCACGACCCACAAACAAATTAGGATCATACGTTGGACTCGCCACCAATGCTAAAATTTCTCCGGTTGAAGGTTCGATGGCTACCACACTTCCAATTTTGTTCAGAAGCAATTGTTCACCTAATGCCTGGAGTTCATGGTCAATACTTAACTCTATGTTTTTACCGGCAACAGCTGCCGTATCAAATTGCCCTTCTTTATACCGGCCCTGTGTTCTGTTTTTTGAATCCACCAATACATAGGTTACTCCTTTTTGTCCACGTAGTGTTTCTTCATATGATTTTTCCACCCCACTGATTCCGATAAAATCTCCCATACGGTAATACTCGCCCGATTTTTCAATATCCCGGTCGGTTACCTCTCCAATATATCCCATTACGTGCGCTGCATCGGCAAATTTGTACTTGCGATCGGTTCTTACATTCACATAAAATCCAGGGAAGTCGAACAGGTGTTCTTGAAAGGCAGCATAAGTCGGAATATTCAATTGCTTTTCGAAAAGACCCGGACGATAAGGAGCATAACCCACGCTACGTTTCATCTTTTCAAACTTGGCAATAAATTCTTCTTTGGTAATGCCAAGCACTTTGCAAAACATAGCAGTATCAAGTCCTTTGACTTGCTCTGGAATAACGTTTAAATCATAGATAGCATCATTATAAACAAGTAATGCTCCATTACGATCATAAATCAATCCACGGGCAGGGTATATGGTTTGTTCCTGTAATACATTTTCTTGCGCAGAGCGTAAATAGGAATCATCCAGCAACTGCAGAAATGCAAGCCGTATAATATATATAACTGCCAGTGAGACAAAGATGGCAATCAGCACATTTCTTCTGCCAAGGCTATCCATTGCTTTTTTTCGATCGGAAGAAGAGTAATTGACCCGTAATAATGAGTAAGAGTGTTACCAATGTACTTACCAGCACACGCATTAATGTTGAGAAGAATTCATGAAATCCGTAAATCTCCAGGAAGAACAAAACGAGATGATGTAAAAAGATCATCATGAAAGCATACACTGTAAACCATACAATTCCTTTTTGCGAAATAGAGGGAACCATGCGGCCTTCCAGATCTTCTTTGGTAGTGGTAACACGTAAGTAATGAATACGGATGTATCCCATAAAATTGGTAGCGGCAATATGCAATCCGGGAGTGCTCGAAAATGCATCCATGGTTGCTCCTGTCAAAAATGAAAGGAATACAATTTGCCACGGTTTCATAGTAACGGGAAGGGTAATAATAAACGCAATGTAAACATATGGATTGATGTAGCTGCTCAATTCAATATTGTTTATCACCAATATCTGCAAGAGCATAATGGCTATAAAACGTAGTAAATATGAAAGTACTTCTAAAATCACTGTTTAATGGTTGCTTCTAAATTTTGTTGTTCTTGTTTGAGTAAATTTCTGATCACATACACGGTTGATACAGATGAAAAATCGGTAAACAATTCGACTTTAATGGTGTGAAAATTATCACCGGCATCCAGTGAGTGCGCATATATTTTTCCAATCGGAATTCCTTCAGGGAAAATAGTAGAAAAGTTACTGGTAATGATCAGATCATTGGTCATTAACGGAACGTGTTTGTTTACATCACGCAATGCAGCAAATTTAGGATCATCGCCATCCCATACCAACGAACCGAAGGCCCCATTTTTCTGAAGCTTCGCACTGATCTTACAATTATTGTTGAGCAATGAAAGTACCGTACAATAGTGACTGGAAACATTCATCACAATCCCCACAATTCCATTTTCGCTGATCACACCCATCTCCGGTTCAATGCCATGCAAGCGTCCGCGGTTTAAGGTAATATAGTTATTACGTTTGGTTACCGAATTGCTTACTACCTGAGCCGGGATGTATTCATATTGCTGTTTGTAAACAGTATCATTAACCTGTGTAGGCGTAAAATTATTCTTGTAATAAGAGGTAAGTAATTCAGAGCGTAAGCGTGCATTTTCAATCTGCAAACTATCGTTTACCGTGCGAAGGTTAAAGTAATCATGTGTATTGCTTACTACCGTATAAAAGGAACTGGTAACTCCTGTGGTATAGTTAACAAAATTTGCTTTCTGGTAATTATTGAAACGGTAAATGAGGACAAACGCAGCAACTTCAAGTGAAAAAAACATGAAGAACACATAATACTTATAAATAAAGAATATGAGGTTGCGCATCTGAGTTTAAATTCGAATACTAAAATCCGAAATTCGAAAGAAATCGTTTTCGAGATTCGGATTTCGGATTTATTATGTCATTAAGAATTTAAAGTTCTTCAGGTTTTTAAGTGCCATACCTGTTCCGCGCACTACTGCTCTAAGCGGATCATCGGCAACGTGAACAGGGAGTTTTGTTTTTTGCGAGATACGCTTGTCTAACCCGCGCAACAAGGCTCCTCCTCCTGTAAGGTATAAACCTGTTGAGTATATATCAGCCGATAATTCGGGTGGTGTTAACTCCAATGCACGCAATACAGCCTCTTCAATTTTGGAAATGGATTTATCCAATGCAGCAGCAATTTCACTATACGAAACAGTAATTTGTTTTGGAATACCGGTCATCAAATCACGTCCGTTCACGGCAAAATCAGGTGGAGGATTTTCCAGTTCTGTTTGGGCAGCACCCACTTCAATTTTAATTCTTTCGGCAGTACGCTCACCTACCAAAAGGTTATGCTGTCTGCGCATATAATCCAAAATGTCTTCTGTAAATTCATCTCCGGCCACACGAATCGATTGATCACACACGATACCTGCAAGGGCAATAACGGCAATCTCCGTAGTACCACCTCCGATATCAATAATCATGTTACCCATTGGCTCGAATACATCTATACCAATACCGATAGCGGCTGCCATTGGCTCGTGTATCAGATACACTTCTTTTGCACCGGCACGTTCTGCACTATCTTTAACCGCACGTTTTTCCACTTCGGTAATACCTGATGGAATACAAATCACCATGCGTTGTTGTGGTTTAATCAATCTGTTTCCTTGCTGAATCATGGCGATCATTCCGCGAATCATGTGCTCCGCTGCATTAAAATCTGCAATTACTCCATCTTTCAACGGACGAATAGTCTTAATATCTTCGTGAGCTTTTCCATGCATCTGCTGCGCCTGACTACCCACCGCAATCACGTTTCCGGTTCTGCGGTTGATGGCAATAATGGATGGCTCGTCCACAACTACCTGATCCTTATGTATAATTAGCGTATTCGCTGTTCCTAAGTCGATGGCTAAATCCTGCGTGAGGAAACTAAACATTCCCATTTTTCTACTTTCTCTTAAAGGTTAATTTACTATCTGCAAATTATAATATAAAAATTCAAATATCCGTTGTGCTTTTTTTCGCAGGATGTGGATGAGTTTTTATCGGTGCAAAGATAGAGATAGAGAATGGATGAAATGAAAAAATAAAATGCGATTTTTTTTGTCGGATAAGTAAGCAATAATGAGAGGGAAGTAAAGGAGAAATGGATTATAGAACTTTTAAGATGAAAAGGCTAATAGTCCATTCGTTTTCTTAGTGTTTAAAATGCCTGGTTCCGGTAAAGTACATAGCAATTTCATGGTCGTTGCAATACGTAATACTAGCATCATCCTTAATCGATCCACCCGGTTGGATTACACTCTTAATGCCTGCATTATCTGCTATCTCCACACAGTCAGGGAATGGAAAGAAAGCATCACTGCTCATTACTGCTCCCGTTAGATCAAACTCGAATGCCTGTGCTTTGGCAATGGCTTGTTTCAATGCATCCACACGGGATGTTTGTCCGCAACCAATTCCCAATAATTTACCACCTTTAGCCAATACGATGGTATTCGATTTGGTGTGTTTCACAATTTTATCGGCAAACAACATATCGTTTAATGTTGCTTCATCAGCGGCAGTTTTAGTTACCAGAGTTAAGTTTTCTTTGGTTAGAATCACTTCATTTTTATCTTGTTCCACCACACCGTTCAACAGGCTGCGGAATTGTTTACCACCCGGTAATTTGCCATTCAACTGAAGCAATACACGGTTCTTTTTCGATTGTAAAATTTGCAGTGCATTGCCTTCGTATCCCGGAGCAATCAACACTTCCATAAATATCTTGTCAATCTCGGTAGCTGTTGCCTCATCAATCGGTTGGTTGGAAACAATAACACCACCAAATGCCGAAACAGGATCTCCTGATAAAGCATCTTTCCAGGCTTCCAGAATGGTTTTACGTGAAGCCACCCCGCATGGGTTGTTGTGTTTGATGATAGCAACAGTTGGTTCGCTAAAATCGCCAATCAGGTTCAATGCAGCATCGATATCCAACAGGTTGTTGTATGATAATTCTTTACCATGTTTTTGGGTAAGTAGTTCACTCAGGTTTCCGTAAAAAACACCTTTCTGGTGCGGGTTTTCACCATAACGCAGCACTTTTGCAGGCTCAACACTTGCTTTGAAAGCTGTGGTTGTTTCGGTGTCAAAGTATTGGAAAATTTTACCATCATAATCCGAGGTCACATGGAATGCTTTGGTGGCAAATACCCTGCGCTGGTCAATAGATGTTTCTCCGTTTTGTTGCAATAAGGTTTCAGCCAGTTTCGGACAATCATTTTTATCGCATATAATAATGGTATCATTAAAATTTTTAGCAGCTGCACGGATCAATGAAACACCACCAATGTCAATCTTTTCAATAATCTTCGCTTCTTCCGAAGTTGATTTAACAGTTTCTTCAAACGGATATAGATCTACCACCACTAAATCAAAAAAGGGTATCTCAAATTCCTTCACCTCTTTTTGGTCCTGTTCATTTGAACGTCTTGCCAAAATACCGCCAAACACTTTTGGGTGCAGAGTTTTAACTCGTCCACCCAAAATACTTGGGTATCCGGTAAGGTCTTCCACTGCATTCACCTTGATGCCTAATTTTTCAATAAATTCCTGTGTTCCTCCTGTAGAGTATATGTTTACACCAAGTTGGTTTAAGGTTTTGGCCAATGGCTCCAAACCGTCTTTGTAAAATACTGAAATAAGGGCATTTGCTATTTTTCTAGGTTGCTGCATGTGTAGGTGGTAGTTAAAAGTGGCGCGAAAATAGGGGAAGAAATTGGGAATTGAGAATTGGGAATTGGGAATTTTTGCTGATTTATATTACGCGTTGCGCAAACATGCTTTGTATGCAGGTAAAAAAACGGTAAGTTGCTGTATAAAATTACCACTATGCAAAAGATTCTCAAACGCACTCTGTTTACCGTATTGGCTATTTTTTTTGCGGCTGAGTTGTTATTGCTTGTTACCGGTAACTGGTATATCAATAAAGTGTTGGCCATGACTATATTCAGTGGTAAAACAGGGCCGGATATTGATGAACTGAAGTTGTTTCAATTCCATAAAGTAGATAATGAAAAACCTCAGCTCTGGTCACAATCGGTGAATTATAATAAACAAGTAATTGATGATGTATTGCTGGGTGATTTTGTGAAGTATGAAACCGTTGGATTTTTAGTGGTGAAGAACGACAGTTTGATCCATGAACAATACTGGGAAGGATACGACAAGCATTCGTTGGTGAATTCTTTTTCTATGGCTAAGAGTATCAATGCTGTTTTAATAGGAATAGCCTTAAGAGAGGGACTTATCAAAAGTGTAGACGAGCCTGTATCCAACTATTTACCCGAATTCAGGGAAGGTGCCAAAGCCAAGATCACTATTAAACATTTGCTCACCATGAGTAGCGGAATTGATTTTAAGGAAGATTATGCAAGTCCTTTGGCATGGCCTGCTGAGGCATACTACGGAGAGGACGTGAATGCACTTACTCTTGGAGCAGAAGCCACTGAGGTACCGGGAATCACTTGGTATTACAAAGGAGGAGATTCACAATTGCTGGGTATGATCCTGAAAAAAGCAACAGGCGAAAAAGTAGCGGATTTTGCAAGCAGAAGGTTGTGGAAACGCATAGGTGCGGAGGATAAAGCATTTTGGAGCACAGATGAAGAGGATATGGAAAAAGTAAGCTGTTGTTTTTACACAACTGCCCGGGATTATGCCCGGTTAGCCAAATTGTATATGCAGCAAGGGAACTGGAACGGAGATCAGATTGTGGACTCATCTTATGTGGAGCACTCGTTGACCCTTGCCGATCTGAAAGATCATGATACCGGCAATCCGATTGATAATTATGGCTACCAATGGTGGTTGATGAAATACAAAGAGCATCCGATTTTTTACATGCGGGGGATTCGCGGACAATACGTGTTTGCCATACCTGATATGAACATGATCATTGTGCGACTGGGCCACAAACGCGGAGAGAAAAATGCGAATGATATGCCCATTGATATTTACACCTATCTGGATGCTGCTATGGCAATGCACTAAGAGAAGGCTGTAAAGGTCAAAATATTCTCTTATTTTCGCCACCATTATTGTTATTGGGTTATTTATTATTGAGTTATTTATTCGTTCGACAAGGAATAACCCAATAACTCAATAACTATTCACTAAACTCATGGCACAAAAACCAAGCATTCCCAAAGGTACACGCGATTTCGGTCCGGCCGAGGTACAGAAGCGTAAATACATTTTAACCACCATCGAAACGGTATTTAAAAAATACGGCTTTATGCCTATTGAAACTCCTACCATGGAAAACCTCTCCACGCTTACAGGAAAATATGGAGATGAAGGAGATAAGTTGTTGTTCCGTGTTCTCAATAGTGGAGAAACCTGGGAACAAATCCAAAATCCAAAATCCGAAATCCGAAATCAGGGGGAGTTTAATAAGACAGTAACTGAAAAAGGTTTACGTTATGATCTAACTGTACCTTTTGCACGCTATGTAGTGATGAATAGAAATGAAATAACCTTTCCATTCAAACGCTACCAGATGCAACCTGTATGGCGTGCCGACAGACCGCAAAAAGGCCGCTACCGCGAGTTTTGGCAATGTGATGCGGATGTAGTAGGAAGCGATAGTTTGCTGAATGAGTTAGACTTGATTCAGATTTATGATGAAGCGTTTAGGAAATTGGGAATTGGGAAGTACGAATTGAGAATGAATAACCGTAAGGTATTGGCTGGGATTGCAGAAGTGGTGAAGTCTGTTGAGGTAATGAGCAGTATTGCTGTTGCGATTGATAAACTGGATAAAATTGGCGAAGAAGGTGTGCGGAAAGAATTAACGGAGCAAGGCTTTACGAATGACGAACTAAATAAGTTGTTTGATATTATCACGATCAAAGGTGAAAATAAAGCCATTCTCAACAAACTCAAATCCAAACTGCAAACATCCACTGAAGGTCTGAAAGGAATCGAAGAACTCGAATTTATCCTTAACTCATTATCATCTGTTGATGGGCCGCTGAGCGGAGTCGAAGCGCCAATCAACTTAAAACTGGACTTCAGTCTAGCGCGCGGACTCTCTTACTACACCGGTTGTATATTCGAAGTAGTATCCACCGAAGGCACACTCACATCCAGCATTGGTGGTGGTGGACGATATGATAATCTCACCGGTATTTTTGGTTTGCCAAATGTTTCCGGGGTTGGTATTTCATTCGGGTTGGATCGTATTTACGATGTGATAGATGAATTGAAATTATTTCCTGCCGGATTAAATGCAACATTAACCAAAGTATTGGTATGTGCTTTTGATGAGCAAACACAACAAGCCGGAATTAGCATTGTCAAACAATTGCGTGATGCCGGGATCGCATCCGAATTATATCCTGATCTGCCTAAATCAAATAAAGAAAAGGAAAAACCAATGCTCAAACCCATGAATTATGCTGATGCATTGAACGTTCCTTATACGATCATTTTAAGATCTGATGGAACTACGATCCTAAAAAACATGAAAGAGAAAAGTGAAAATGCTCTTTCCATTACAGACATTATTCATCATCTAACTCAATAATAAGTTCCGCGCTTTACATATCATGGCAACAACATTCGAAATAAATTCAACACTAACGTTAGCAGATATTTCTTCTATCATTAAAGAGAACAAAACTCTTGTATTATCAGCTGAAGCAAAGCAACGCATAGCTGATTGCCGCAACTACCTCGATAAAAAAATGGACAATAAGGATGCTGTATTTTATGGCATCAATACAGGTTTTGGTTCCTTGTGCAATACACAAATTTCACACGATGAACTGGAACAATTGCAATACAATTTGTTGCGTTCCCATGCATGTGGTACGGGCGATTATGTGCCCCAGGAAATTGTAAAACTGATGTTGTTACTCAAAGTGCAATCTCTCAGTTACGGACACAGTGGGGTGCAGGTGGACACAGTTGAACGGTTGATTTATTTTTTCAATAACGATATTCTCCCTGTCGTGTATGAGCAGGGGTCACTGGGTGCTTCAGGCGATTTGGCTCCGTTGGCGCACTTGTGTTTACCGTTATTCGGTGAAGGAAAAGTGTGGAAGTTGGAGGATGGAAATTGGAAGATAGAAGACTCTTCGGCTATTGAGGTTCAACCTATCAAACTTAAATCGAAAGAAGGGTTGGCACTCATTAATGGTACACAGTTCATGTTATCCTATGGTGTATGGTGTGTGTTAAAAGCGCAACAATTATATTCTCATGCAAATCATATTGCTGCCATTTCTATTGATGCATTTGATGCTAAACTGGAACCTTTCTCTTCACAATTGCATACTGTGCGCCCCCATGCCGGACAAATAGAAACGGCACAACAGATCCGTGCATTATTAGCGGACAGTGAAATTGCTAACAGGAGCAAAGTCCAGGTACAGGATCCTTATGCTTTCCGTTGTATACCACAAGTACACGGTGCAAGTCGCGATACATTCAATTATGTAGCATCCGTTGTAGCTACCGAAATGATTTCAGTTACCGATAATCCAAACATATTTGCAGAGGATGATTTGATTTTATCAGGTGGAAATTTCCACGGGCAACCCCTTGCGTTGGTATTGGATTTCTTAGCCATAGCAACGGCAGAGTTGGGAAGCATTTCAGAGCGCAGAACGTATCAGTTGATTTCAGGGTTGCGTGAATTACCGGCTTTCCTTACACCTAACCCCGGATTGAATTCAGGTATGATGATTCCGCAATACACTGCAGCATCTATTGTAAGTCAGAGCAAACAATTATGTACACCGGCTTCGGTCGACAGTATTGTGAGCAGCAACGGACAAGAAGATCATGTGAGCATGGGTGCCAATGCGGCAACAAAATGTTTACGTGTGATGAAAAATACAGAACGTGTATTGGCCATCGAATTGTTGAACGCCACACAAGCACTGGAATTCAGACGTCCGATGAAGAGTTCTAAAGCAGTTGAAAACATGGTTTCAGATTACCGCAAGGTTGTTTCATTTGTAGACAAGGACAGGTTTCTGCATAATGATATTGAGGCATCAATAACATTCCTGCAAACACATTAGAAGAAATGCGGAGTTCGGAGTGAACAAAAATGCGGAATAAATTGAAAGTAATATCCTTCTGCAACATAGTCTTGTCACAACGCATTCTAAATTTCTTCCTCACTTCGCACTTTTGTAATTTCGCATTCCGCATTCTCTTCATTATCTTAGTATTTCAAAAGAGGATTCAATGAACGCGACACTTCGCAATTGGTTGTATTGTTTAAGTCTTACCCCCGGTTTGGTTGTAGTATACGGAAACCTTCATGGTGGAATATGGGCGGCCGGTAATGTGTTGTATTCTTTGGTTGTGCTGGGATTGATAGAAGTAGTAACAAGGAATTTTACATCACAAGAGAACAGCGGAGAAGATGACGTTATTCCGAATGTTATTTTATGGCTTCATATTCCTCTGCAAGTGGCCAGTATTTTATCATTTATATATGGAGTAAAATATGAAATCATAGGCGATTATCACATTTGGTATGCAGCCTTAAGCATGGCCGTTTACACAGGAAGTGGTGCCATTGTAATGGCGCATGAGTTCATTCACCGCAAGGATATTTTATCACAATGGGCCGGGAAGTTTTTATTGTTCACTGCCGGAAATTTCTATTTCTTCATTGAGCACCTGCGTGTTCACCATAAATGGGTGGGCACTCATAAAGACTCTGCTACGGCAAAACGCGGACAATCAGTATACGGATTTTTTCTCACCAGCGGATGGGGGCAAATCAACAGTGCATGGAAACTGGAAGCAGAGCGTTGCCGCAAAGAGGGAAAATCCGGTTGGGGTTGGGAGAACTACATGATCCGTCAACTCTTTTATCATTTAGTATTTGATAGCGTTTTGTTTTTTGGGGTCGGACCGCTGGCATTAGCAGCCTGGTTTCTGCATTGCATTGTAGCCAACTTTCTATTGGAATATGTGAATTACATCGAACATTATGGTTTGTCGCGCAATGAAAAGGAGCGTGTAACTGAATTGCATAGCTGGCAAAGTGATAAGTTTGTGAGCAGATTTGTATTAGTAGATTTGAGCCGGCATGCCGATCATCATTATTATGCATCAAAGCCCTTTCATACGCTCAATACATACGAAAAAAGTCCTGTATTGCCCGGAGGATACGCCAGCCTGATTATTCCTGTTTTAATTCCACCCATTTGGAAAAG
>JAZKGH010000246.1:0-3643 GCA_040386055.1 Bacteroidota bacterium | reverse complement strand
AGACTTACCCATCCAATTTTGGATAAAATCGGGACTCCTTAAGGATGTGATGGAAATCATTGTTTTCAATGTTTTGTTTACCAGTGTGTTAAAAACTTAGTTTAGAATTCATCTAAATATAATTTGGGTTTTTTGGATTTGGGAATAGATTTGCACCCGTTAAACTATTTTTAATTAATCTAAATAATAATAAACTATTATGTCATTGAAAAACAGTGTTTTGTGTACAATCTTAGGCTTGGCATTAATTTCTTCCTGCAAAAAGGAAGACGACAAGACAGAAACACCAACTCCCACATATACAGTACCCACAACATACAAAGGATTTACGAATGTTGATTATACAGAGGCTACAGTTGTATTGGGAATGACAAGTGCAGTAAGTACTGAAATAGCTAAGGGAACGGGTACTGCACCTGCTACTGTTCCGGTGCCTTTAAATGCATCTACCTTAAAAAACATGTTGACAAACTCAGGTAACCCATTTGGAAATACTATATATGATGCTTCCGGTTTTCAGATTCAGGCGAATAGCATTGCCATTGCCCATACTCAAACCGAGAGCTACATTGATTCACTTGTGATGGTAAGCAATACAAATGCAGTAGCGGCAAACGGAGTTGCAGGTTTAGGAATTACCCAGAATGCCAGAAGATTGTTGCTTACAAAAAACGGAATAAACTATGCTCAGATATTGAACAAAACACTGATGGGAGATTTGATTTATTACCAAATTGCCAAACGTGTACTGGATAATAGTCTTGATAATACAACTCCTGTAACAGGCAAAAACTATACAGCCATGGAACACAATTGGGATCTTGCATTTGGATACTGGAGTGTACCCGATTCGTTTCCAACAGTTTTAACACCGGTAAAATTTTGGGGTAGTTACAGCAACCAGGTTAATGGTGGTTTGGGCTGCAATGCCATTGTGATGAATGCCTTTTTGAAAGGACGTGCAGCCATCAGTAATAAAGACCTTACTACTAAAAATGAGCAAGCAGCCATTATCGTTGCCATGTTTGATAAAATGACCGCAGCAGCCATTATCAGGGAGTTAAAAGAATGTGATGTGGATATTGCAGCAAATGATATGGTGCAGTTGGTGAATCACCTATCGGAAGCCAAAGCATTTGCGATGTCGATGAAAAACAATAAAAATTCAGGAAGAGTCATAACAGATACTCAAATCGAAACCTTGTTGGGTTTTATTCCACAGAACTTATGGAACACTTCTTTAACAGATTTGACCAATATTAAAACGTTTATCGCTAACGTGTATGGGTTCACTCCTACACAAATGGCGAATATGTAAGATCGTTAACCTCGGTTGTTACAATCTGCAAGGTTTGATTCTATACCTTGCATGATTGTTTCGATACATTATTACTTTTTGAATGCATTATTTTAGTAAATCAGGTTTAGTAATCATAGTCTTTGTTATCGTCATGTTTGGTTCTTGTAAAAAGGATACAAATGGCGATAACAATGCGGATGCTTTTGATAGAAAAGTAATGCTCACAAACGTGGGAAATAATTTAATCGTTCCGGCTTACAATAACTTTCAACAGGCTGTAATCCAATACGATTCTTCGGTTACAGATTTTTGCCAAAACCCTGATGCCAGTAAATTACTGACCCTTCAGCAAAAATTTAAGCTTGCATATATTGCATGGGAATATTGCTGTTCATTTGAATTTGGTCCGGCAGAACAGTTGTATCTCAGTAAAAGTGTAAACACATTTCCAACGGATGTAACCCAAATCAATTCCAATATTCAAGCGGGTTCATACGATCTCAATGCTGTGATGAATCTTGATGCCAAAGGCCTTCCCGCATTTGATTATTTATTGTTTGGGGTTGGGGCGGATAATAGTGCAATCCTTATTAAGTATACTTCAGATGGGGATGCCGGTAAACGGAAACAATACTTGATGGATCTTTCTGCAGATACAAAAAATAAAATTGGAGCTGTTGTGGCACAATGGAAGGATGGATACCTCGATGCGTTTATCAATAATACCGGAACAGATATTGGCAGCTCAACTTCATACCTGTACAATGAGTTTTTAAAAAGTTATGAGGGACTCAAAAACTATAAATTTTCTCTTCCATTAGGTAGAATGGCCGGACAAACCACAACGAGTCCTGAGAAAGTAGAAGCATATTATAGCGGAATTTCCGGTGAGCTGGCAAAGCATCACTGGAATAGTACCAAATATATTTGGGAAGGAAGAGATTTGAATGGAGTGGATGGAGCCGGGTTTCAGGAATACCTTGCGAGTGTTGAGGGAGGCGGAACGCTTATTACCCAAACGCTTCAACAACAGGCCAACATAGAAGCTACTTTTGCAGCATTACCTGGCGGAAAACTATCCGATATTATTATACAGCAGTTTGATAAGGCAGATGCCATTAATACCGAATTGCAAAAGCTGACCCGTTTTTATAAGAGTGATTTTTCGAGCTTGCTGGGCATCGCAATTACTTTCAATAGCGGAGATGGTGATTGATGAAACGATGGCTTCAAAACATCAGGGATAAACAAGTAAATATTGCTCCGCTGGTTTCGTTTCGAATCCTCTTTGGGGCGGCAATCTTTATCAGTACCCTACGTTTTTGTCTATTAGGTTGGATTGATGAACATTTTATCCATACACAAGTTCAATTCAACTACTATGGCTTTGAATGGGTGTCATTATTGCCCCCTCATTGGATATACCTTATTCACGCATTGATGCTGCTAGCCTCATTAGGCATCCTTTTTGGCGCATGCTACAGATGGAGTACGATAATCTTTTTTTTGCTGTTCACGTATTGTGAACTGGTTGATAGTACATACTATCTTAATCATTATTATTTTGTTAGTCTGGTAAGCTTTATGATGTGTTTAGTGCCGGCCAATGCATCCTATTCGGTTGATGTTTTGCGCAAGCCATCACTTAAACAAAATTTCGTACCGGCCTGGAGCATCAATATTTTCAAGGCTCAACTCATCATCGTTTATTTTTTCGCAGGGATTGCCAAAATCAATTACGACTGGCTTATCAATGCACTGCCCTTAAAAATATGGCTTCCGGCCAACGATAATTTTCCGGTTATAGGCTGGCTGTTTAAGTATGATGCAACAGCATATGTGTTTAGTTGGGCAGGCATGTTGTTTGATATTTCAGTGGGATATTTTTTGATAAAGAAAGAAACCCGTTTGTGGGCATGGTTGGTGGTTGTATTTTTTCATGTGATAACAGGAATGATGTTTCAGATTGGTGTATTCCCAATGGTAATGATTGTAAGCACGCTCATCTTTTTTAGTGATGCTTTTCATCATCGTTTTCTGGGGTTGATTCAAAAGTTGATACGGGTTATTCCCGTTGAAGTATCTGAGCAAAATCATACACCTTATTATCAAAAGCCCTTGGTTAAAGGCGGATTGTCGGTTTTTTTTGCAGCATGGTTCATTTTTCAACTATTGTTTCCGCTTAGGTATCTGTTGTATCCGGGACATCTGTTCTGGACGGAAGAAGGGTATCGGTATAGTTGGAGGGTAATGCTGATGGAGAAGGCCGGTACGGCAACATTTTATGTAACAGATGCCACAACGGGAAGAGAAGGGGTGGTTGATAATGCTAAGTTCCTGAAT
>JAZKGH010000245.1:3955-13722 GCA_040386055.1 Bacteroidota bacterium | reverse complement strand
CTCCATATCTGGACCCGATTACTGTATTGGATAACTATTGGAACGGAATTGTTCCTGTGAGAACAGGAGTGATCAATCCAAGTATTCCGGGCAGTTATAGCTTGATCTACAATGCTGTTGATGGTTCGGGCAATATCGCACCAACCTATTATGTAACAGTGGTTGTGAAAGATCTTGTTCCACCAACCATCAAATTAGTAGGAGAAAATCCATTGACGGTTGATGTATATACTACATTTAATGATCCGGGAGTTGAAACAAGTGATAACTACTATCCGAATGTAACCACAGTTAGAACAGGATTGCCATCCATGAGCGTACTTGGAGACTATGTGGTAACCTATACAGCAACTGATGGAGCTGGTAATACAGCAACTGTAACCCGTTTGGTAAAAGTGGTGGACCGTATTGCTCCTGAGATTGAACTATTGGGTACCAATCCTTTCGAGCACGTAAGATTCAAACCATTTGTGGAACCTGGAGTAAAACTGAAAGACAATTATTACCCGGATTCAACATTACAAACATTGTTGATTAAAGATGTAAGCAAATTGGATGTAACCCGTCCGGGTATTCAGATTATTTCCTATCAGGTAACGGATCCATCAGGCAACATTTCGTTGAAGGCAGAACGTCTTATTAACGTAATTGAGGTGACAGGATTATCGGAGATGAGCAACAACAATAACCTGTCAATTTACCCCAATCCTAATAAAGGACAATTTACTATTGCCAATAAAGAGAATACACGAATTGCATCAGTAAAAATAATGGATGCGGTTGGAAGAATGGTATATCAGCAAGCTACCCAATCGAAGGAAGTAGATGTTGATTTAACGGCAATGAACAAAGGGCTTTATCTTGTTATCATCAAAGATGAAAACGGGAAAGAGTTAACAAGTAAAATCATTATTCAATAAACATTTAAGAATAGAATACTAAAAGAGGAGCTAAATGGCTCCTCTTTTTTTTGCTGTTAATTGAAGCAAATATTGTGTATAGGTTGTTACCTTAAATGCATCATCAATTTGATGATTGAGGATAGCAGCAATGGTGTTGTTTGAAACAACCACAAAGGTGTTTTCCTTGTCAGGAAGACTCACTTTTTTATCGATTAAAAAATCACTTACTTTTTTCTTTCCGGCCATTCCCAAAGGTGAAAAAGAATCACCATTTTCCCACTTGCGAATGGTTAAAGGAAAGGTTAACGCATCAGCATCAATGTACAGTTTTCCGGCTTCAAATGAAAGATTGTCTGATAGCTGTTCTATAGTTGCCGAATACATCTCCGAACCTAGCGTAAACTCGCTGTAATTAAGCTTCTCCAGTACAACGGAGTGGTCGGACGGAATGTTCTTGACTTGTATAATAATTTCACCTCTGTTAGTTGTTGCACTATGAGTAGGTGATATAAATTTGTTACCGGATAATGCATGAGTTAGCGAATGTTCAATATCACTTATTTGAGTTGCATTAAAGGAATATGGGGAAAGCAACTCATGAAGATAAAAATGAAAAAGGGGATTGGTTACTATGGAATGGCAATCAATAATAATTTTGTCGTTTTCTTGACGAAGAATTTCAGCAGATAATTGTTTGATATGCTCATCAACAATTCTTGCAACCGAATAACTGTATTCACTTAAATTGTGAATGTGTTGAATTGCTTCAGCATTTACCTCCTTGAGGATCGGAATCACCTTATTCCGAAGTTTGTTTCTTGCATAAGTATCTTTTTGATTGGATGTATCATTACGGTATGGAACCTGATTATCGGCCGCATACTGCATCAATAATTCTTTATCGGCAAACAACAGTGGCCGAATAACGGCATTATTCTGACGAGGTATTCCTTTAAGTCCATTGATACCGGTTCCCCTTACAATATTGAATAAAACAGTTTCAGCATTGTCATCACGGTGATGTGCCGTTGCAATAAAGTCAAATGCGTGTTCCTGTAATAATTGGTTAAACCAGGTATATCGTAGGTTTCGTGCTGTTTCCTGCACGCCCAGATGTTGCTCTTGCATTGATGTAACAGTATCAAAAACAACATCATAAAAAGGAATATGAAGTTGATGGCAATATGTTTTAACCAGTTGATGGTCGAGGTTACTCTCTTCTGCACGCAGGGAGAAATTACAATGTGCCACCGAAAATGTTAATCCTGCTTTGTGAAACAGATGGGTCATCACCATTGAATCAACGCCTCCACTTACAGCCAGTAAGTATTTGGAGGAGAGCGTTGCTCCCGTTTTTTGGGTTAAAAATTCAATAAAGCGATTATTTAAATTCATCTGCGTCAAAAGTATTTTTTAATCTTTAGTTTTGAAATCAAATATGTTTCAAAAAACAATGAGTAAGTATGTAATAGTCCTAATGCTATGTGTGATTACAAAGATAAGCATTGCGCAGGTAGGAGGAAAGATTCAGGTATTGGGAGCTCGTTCGTTTGAGTTTGATCAGGCAACTTCAGGAAAAGTTCGAAAATTAATAGGAGATGTAAGACTTAAGCAGGATAATACATTGTTGTTTTGCGATAGTGCCTATCAATATGAGGAAACAAATTATGTAGAAGCTTTTAGCAGGGTTCATATTAACTCAAATGACTCTGTTCACATATACGGAGATGTGTTGAAATATGATGGAAATACAAAGAAGGCAAGGGTTGAGAAGAATGTTCGAATGAACGACAATACGATGCAGCTCACCACAAGCGATATTGATTATGATCTGGCCGCAAATACAGCTTATTATACCAACGGAGGTAAAATCATTAACGGAAATAGCGTGCTCACCAGTAAGTATGGCTATTACAATACGCGGGACAAAGTTTTTTTCTTTAAGAAAGATGTAGTACTAACAACTCCTGATTACGTAATTAAAGGTGATTCCCTAAAACAACTTACAACTCTCAATACCACATATTTCCTTGGGCCGACAACGATTACCAATAAACAGGATACAATTTATTGTGAATACGGATGGTACAATAACGTAAAGGATATTGCAATGTTTAGTAAAAATGCCAAACTAACCAGCAAAGACAAAATGTTGGTTGCCGATAGTATTTACTACGAAAGAAAAGAAGAGTATGGGAAAGCATATCGTAATATTAAGTTAACAGATTATATAAATAAGATCGAAATTAATGGCGGTTTTGGGGAATTATTTGGCAAGAAAAAACAGAGTTATGTAACCCAAAAAGCATATGCGAAAAAGATGTTGCAAAATGATTCAATGTATTTATTTGCCGATACCATTTTTTCTTTTCAAAAGGATACAATCAATAAACAAAATCAGCTGGTAAAAGCATACCGAAATGCACAGATATTAAAGTGGGATATGCAGGCCATTTGTGATTCTCTGGTCTACAAGTATGTTGATTCTACTATCACTCTGTATCATTTGCCTGTTTTGTGGTCGGGACAAAATCAGATAACATCCGACACTATTCAGATGTTTTTAAACAATAATAAAATTGATTCTTTTTACCTGTTGAATAATGCATTTATGATTTCGAAAGAGACCTCGAAATATTTTAATCAAGTGAAGGGAAAGTATATGAAGGGATTGTTAGAGGATAGTAAATTTAAGTATCTTCGGGTATATGGAAACGGGCAAAGTATTTTTTATGCAAAAGAAGAAAAGGACTCTTCATACATTGGTGTAAATGTTATTGATTGCAGCGAAATGGAATTCTATTTTTTTAATAATAAAATTCAAAAAAGTAATTTCATTACACAACCGGATGCTACTTTCTATCCTATTCTTCAGATGAAGCCCGAAGAGCTAAGGTTAAAGGGCTTCAAATGGATGAACAATAAGCGCCCAACACTCAAAACAGTACGTGAATACTTCGTAAAGAAGTGAAAAATAGCCACTTTAATATTTATTAACATTGCACTTGCTTTGCTCAACTTAATTTATTAGGTTTGATATTCACATTGCTAACAATTACTTAAATCACATATGAAAACAAAGATTACTTTAGATTTTAAATCTTTTACCAGAGTGGTGGCAGCAACCGCCCTCATGGTTTTTGCAAGTGTTGCCTACGGGCAGCAAGGGTATTTTCAGGGTGGACAGACCTATTGGATAAATGGTGTTGGTAAGGATTTGGTTGCTCCAAAGGATACCTTCGTCAGTTTAAATAGCACACAAGGTTATACGCATGTTATTGGAACCGCCTTTCAAGACAGTACGGGTATTATAGATGCCCTTAACGACCTTGGGGTTGATCAAACAACAATCGGAACGGTAACGTTTTTATTTGTTCCGGGTTATACTGGAAATGAGAATGGAACAGTTAACATTGGAAGAACAACTACTGGTGGATATCCTTGGATGAATTCACAACGTACGGTAGTGATCAAACCACTTGCCAATAATAATTTTACAATTACGAGTTCTGCAACAATTGGAGCAAATTCTTCATTGATAAGGTTTAATGGTGCACAGTTTGTTACCATTGAAGGTCAATCACTTCCCGGACAACGTAATTTGAACTTTGTGATTCCAACAGGTTCAACAACCGCTTCTATAAGAGTTATCGATATCATTCCATATACAAATACTGGATGTCAATCTATTGCAATTCAAAATTGCCATATCGTAGGAAATAGTACTGCCGGTAACGTGGGCGGTGCAATTAATACTTTTGCTGGAATTTATTATGGTGGTAATACAGCAACGCCTGTTGCTCCACTGAGACCGGCTCAAAATATTTCAATCATAAACAACTTGGTTGAAGCATGCCAAAATCCTATTTATATGAGAGGAAAAGAAGATCAGGCTGGTAAACAAGATTTGAACCTGATTGTTAGAGGGAATGTTTTGGGGGGAACAATTCAACCGGTTGCTTCAGAAGTATTGCCAACTACTTATATTGGAGGTGCAGTAAACGCAGCAGGTATTACAGTGATTGCGCAAAAAAATGCAATCATTGAAAACAACATTATTCGTAACAACCAACCGGCTCAGGGTGGGTTCAGAGGGATTTCAATTGTAAATGGATCTGGAACCCTTGCGTTAGACTCAAACGTTCTTGTTAATGCTAATAAAATATACAACCTTAGATCAACAGTAGCAGGTACCGGTGTTTATGGTATCAGGATTAATATCGGAACCCATACTCAATCGTTGGCTATTTCATTGACCAATAACACTATCGGTAAATTAGTTGCTTCCAACGGTGGTACAACTGTAGGAAGTTTAACCTACACCACAGGTATCATGGTAGAGGATGCTTCTGCTAATGCCGGTATTAATATTTATCATAACTCAGTTCATTTATATGGAGATACATTAAATGCAGGTTCGTTTTCAGCTTGTTTGGTAACAGGAACGTCTTTAACAGGAGGTTTGAATGTTGCTAATAATATCTTTACCAACAGAATGGGTCGTTCTTTGTTTTCAACAGGAGCAACTCCTATTTCTTTAATTTATGCAATTAATACAGCATCGGCCATTCCATTTGCAACGAATGCAAACAATGCCGTATATTCAGTTAATACATCCGGTTCGTTCTCTTTCATTGGTTATATAGCAGGAAAATACAGACAGTCAATCGACAGTTGGAAGTTAGCAGTAACAATAGCTACAGGTTCAACTACTGTTTTGCCGTCATTTGTAAACGTAAATGATTCAACCTTAACCATAAGCAATGGTGCAACTACTGTTATGGGTTCAATGGGTGGTGCTGTTGGTGTTACAACAGACATCAATGGAAGTTTAAGATCTACAACTACACCGTCTGTAGGGGCTTATGAATTTGCCGGTAATGCAGCCAATGCCAACTATGCATTGGTTGGTGGTAAAACATATGCTATCAATGGTGTATCATCATGGCCTGCAGGTGCCGGAGCGAATGGTTCATTTGCTACCTTAGCAGAAGCGGTTACTTATTTAAATACTTATGGTGTAAATGGTGCCGGAACAATTGTTCTTGAGTTTGCTTCCGGATACGCAGGTGAAACATCATTCATTCCACCAATTATTGATTATTTAGGTGATGATGCATTAAGACCTCTTATCATCAGACCTTCATCAGGAAACTCGTATACTGTTTCTGCTCCTGCTTTTGCAACCATAAACAATCAATACGCGTTACTTAACATTATTGGTGCTAAATACATCACTATTGATGGGCAATCAGTTGCAGGACAACGTAACTTAACGTTTAGCTTACCATCAACAATGGTGAGTACAACAATTAAAGTTATTGCTATTTCTTCTACAGATAGTACTCCTGTTACAAACATTGCAGTACGTAACTGTAATATTTTGGGAGCTGCTTCAACTATCGGTGTGAATACAGCTGCGGGTATCTACCATGGGCATTTCAATCCTTCTACTACTTTCCAAAGTGCGGCAGTAGGATTAAACAATAATATTACCATAACTAACAACTTCATTGGAGCGGTAAGAACAGGTATCTACTTAAGAGGTGCCAATGTTCTAAATGCTCAAAACAGAAATTACCTGATTAACAGAAACGTTATCGGAGGAACAGTTGTGAGAGGATCAGGACAAGCGTTTACAACTATCGGTGGTGCTGCAGATCAGGCAGGTATTTACTTGAAAGCAATTGCAAACAGTACAGTTGATAGCAATATTATCAGAAATACAGATGATACATTAGCAACTTCAACCGGTTTCAGAGGAATTGACATGGATGCTGCAAGTGAAGCAAATGCTGTTGATAGTAATCTTGTTATTTCCAGAAATACTATTTATAACTTAACAACTACAACTGGAACATATTGTACAGGTATTCGTTTAAATCTGGGAACAACTACAAGTGGTAGAAATATTCTGATTGTAAACAATGCAATTGCAAAAATTAGAGGCGTTGGCGGGTCGGCAAGTGCCGGAGTTACCAATCCATCAGGAATTTTGATTGATGGTTCATCTGCTAGTTTAGGTTTACAAATTTACAATAACACAGTCCAATTGAGCGGTACATCATTAAATGGAACTAACTGGTCATATTGTGTTTTCATGGCATCGGGTATAACCGGAGGTGTAAAAATGCAAGGTAACTTGTTAATGAACAGATTGGGTAGATTAACAGTACAAGCAGGTAATAACTATGCTCTTTATACTGCTACTGCTGCTTCGTCAACAGTAGGGCCGTTCAATTTAGCTTCCGGTGGGTTTATCAATAGTAACTCATATGGTGCTGATGGAGTGAATACAACAAATAACTTTATTGTTGGATCGTCTTCGGGTAACTATATCTATGCTAAACAATGGCAAACAGCTATTAACCAGGATTTCACTTCATACAGTTTTAATTCATCATTCTCTAATGATTCGATGCCAACTCCTGATCCTGCTTTTGCTGGTCCATTGTTTAATGGTAGCTTAAAAGTTCTTGGAGTGGATAATGACATTGCAGGAAATACCCGCTCTGGTATCTATACTAATATGGGAGCTTTGCAGTTTACTCTTGACTATCTTCCTTTAAACGGAAATCAGTCTTATCTTATCAATGGTGTAAATAACTATCCAACACCAACAGGTACTGCTCCGTTCTCATTTGCAACTATTGGAAGAGCAATTACCTATCTTAATGCAAATGGAGTAGATGGACTCATCACTCCTGATGTTCAAAAAGTGAAATTGATTATTACAACAGGATATGTTGGAGAAGGTGATACATTGTTACCTGCCGTTAAATCATATCCTAGAATGAATTCTTCTAGACTTGTTGTTTTAACTAATAGTGCAGGTCGTTCTGATACTATCAGAACGGTTGGTATTAAACAAGGTTATGCAGCCAATTCAAGTTTATAAGATTTAATGGTGGTTCATACTTTGAAGTAGACGGATCGAGTGATGGAGCTACGGCAACCAGAAATATCACATTTATGTTGCCTGATACGTTGAATCCTCGTACCGCAAGTAATAATATAAAATTGGTTGATGTTACTCCGGGTGAAAATGTAGTGAGCAATGTTCGTATCAGAAACTGTAATTTGATTGGTAATACATTTGGTGGAACCATCAATACATATGCTGGTTTATACGTTGGAGGTGTTGCTTCAACTCCTTCTGTTCCTGTTTTCAGTGGTAACAATAACATGTTATTTGAAAATAACTTTATCGGAGGCGTAAGATTTGGAGTATATGCACAAGGTGCAACTGCTGCCTTAGGTCAACAAGATATTGGATTGGTTGTAAAAAGAAACATTATCGGTCAGGACGCACCGGGTCTTACTAACCAGTTTGGAGGTGTTGCGAATGCTTCCGGTATCTATTTAAATGCACAAATCAATGCAGTAATTGACAGTAACGTAATTACCAATAACATACCGGGCTTTATTGCCAACAGAGGTATTGATTTGGCTCAGACAGGAACTGTTTCAATTGACTCAAATATTGCTATTACAAGAAATACCATCACCAAAATCGTAAACAATACAGCGGCAGGTGCTGCTTATGGTATTGTGGTTAATTTGGGTGGAGATAGTTTATCAAATACAACAATCGCAAATAATATGATTTCCGGTATTACGGCTCCGGGAACAGCTTCGGGAACAGCAGCGTTCAGTTTGGTTAATCCATTCGGTATCTATGTGGATGCCAGTGCTGCTATTAACGATATCGGAATGCGTATTTGGAACAACTCTATTAACTTCGGTAGCAGTACCGGTTTAGGAACAACCAATAATGCAGTTTCTGCTTCTCTGGCATTCGGTTCGAATATAAGAGGAGGTGTTGCGTTAAGAAACAACATCTTGCAAAATAAATTGGGTAGAACTTCAGGAACAGGATCAGCGTTTTCAATTGTGGTAGGACACACTGCAAATATCTTTACGGTATCTGATAATAACGCTTACTATGCAGCTGCCCCGGGTGCTACCAATGGAATTGCAGTTTATGGAGCAACTACAATAACTCCAAATCCTCCTGTGAGATACAACACCTTACCGGAATACACTGCATTTACAACTCAGGATTCTATGTCACTTAACTTCAACACAAACTTTGTTAACGACTCGAATTTGTTATTGTCAAGTGCCATTAATTATTTATACTCTTGGGGTGCTCCTGTTTCTTTTGTAACAAATGATATGCAAAATGAAGCGAGATCATTATTTCAACCAACTATTGGTGCTGATGAGATATCTTTTGGAGCCCTTGTGGATACTATAGCCCCTCGTATCTACAATGTCACAAAGGCTCCGATCACTTGTGGTACGGGTTCAATTGCAGTCACTTTCCGTGTTTTTGAAACAACCAATACCATTTTAACGGATACGTTGTATTATTCAATCAACAATGGCCCCGAGGTTTTTGTAACTACTGCTCCTGCTGTAACAAACAGATTTACCAGAACGTATATTATACCTTCTCAACCAATCAATACTTCTATTGGTTACAGACTGGCTGTTAGGGATAAACAAACTCCTACAGGCCGTACTGTATACCCTTCAAGTGGTCATGATTATACATCAACTGTGTACAGTCAATTCCCTATTACTTATGGATTTGATGGACCTAACTATAACGGATGGTATGTAGAAAGTCAAGGCCCTGACGGTGTTGGTTCGCCTGCTGCCGGTGGATGGCAATTAAATACTTTCGGATCAAGCTTAAATCCTGTATTGACTGCAAAAACAGGTGTGAAAGCAGCATTGTTCCCTGCAGCTATTTTACCATCTAACACTTTGTCACGTTTGGTATCTCCTTGTTTGGATTTAACCACTATGAAAGTTCCAACTCTTCGTATATGGGTATCACAAAATGGTGAGGCATTA
>JAZKGH010000245.1:0-3945 GCA_040386055.1 Bacteroidota bacterium | reverse complement strand
TGTAGTATCTGCCGCATCTTCTCCAAACGGTAGAATTTGGAGTGCTCCTTTAGGAGCTGTTATAAGACCAAATGCGAATCTTTCATTCCCTGGTTATGCTCAATTGGATGTGTGTTTACAACCTTTCCCATTCAATGGGGTGGTAGTTGGTATTGAAGGTATCTCTAGAAAAGGTATGAACATTGTTTTGGATAGTATTGTGATTTTTGATGATGTTCAAAATCAAGTGTTATCACCATTGTCTACTGTTATCTGTGCATACAATGAATTATCGGTAAACTTACCTACCAGCTCTTCATTATATAACTATACGTTGTTCGATGCATTTGCAGGAACGCCATTGGGTGGTTCTTTTGTAGGAAATGCTAATGGAGGTGCGTTAACAGTAAAAGCACCAAATCCAAGCGATCCGTTAGTTGGAAGAGTGGATTTGGTTAATGCAATTGTTAGATACACCAATATTCAATCAGGATGTTCTTACCAACTGCCTGATACGTCTAAAATAACTATCAGAAACTTCTATGGTGGACCATTTGTAACAAAAGGCACTCCATTTACGGCCGTGTATGCTGCAGGAACTAAGTTAAATCCTGATGGTGCAAAAATCGGAGATCAAATGGTATATAGTTTTGTTCCTCCTTCAGGATTTGCGAATTCAGATTATGGTACAAATTGGACAATTATCAATACTTCGGTTAAAACACCGTTGGGTAATGTACCAATGAGTAGTGCTGTATTTGCACCTGCAGGTGCAGGAAATGCAACTTACACATTGAGTCCTGCATTGGCTGATGTGGATAGCACATTCATATTAAGTGCAACTGTAAGATTATTGCCTTCAAACTGTGATTCAGTAATTACTCGGTATATCAAAGTAACTTCAGCTCCGGCTACTTCTTTTACCAATGCAAGTGATTCAGTTTGTTTGGGAGCTTCAATTTACTTTACCAATACAACAACATTCTTACCGAATACTGCTCCTCTTACCTACTTATGGGAATTTGGTGATGGAACCATCGCTACAACAAAAGATGGTAATAAAACATATCCATATGACAGAGCTCCTGGTTTGTACACTGTTAAATTAACTGCATACAACAATGCCGGAGTATTTAGCACAATGACTAAACAAATAAGAGTATTAGGTGTTCCTGCAACCGCGTTTACAAATGGTATTGCTTGCGGAGCGGCTAACATCCAGTTCACTAATAATACTACCGGTGCAGTAAGCTACGTATGGACAAGCAAGTTGAACGGTGTAACTAAAGCAACATCAACATTAACTGATCCACTGTTTAATTTCCCTATCTCTGATACATTGTATTCGGTAACATTAAGAGCAACGGATGTTTTGGGTTGTTTCAGAGACTCAACCAGCGGTGTATTCTCATTTGCTCAACCGGTTGCTGCATTTATTGTAACCAATCACTGTTTAGGTGTAAGAGCAACGTTTACCAATAATACAACCATCTCTTCAGGTGTTAACGGAAGAGTAAATACTTTTGGTAGCGAATGGGATTTCGGAAATGGACAAACAGGTCTTTCAAACAGCCCAGTTTATACTTTCCCTGCAGAAGGAACATTCACTGTTAAGTTGAAAACAACTTCTAATTACGGTTGCGTGGATTCAACATCTAAAGTTGTTACTGTGTATGACAAACCTAGAGCAGGATTCACTGCAGGTATCGCTTGTCAAGGTGCAGTTGTTGCGTTGAACAATAACACAACATACAGTGGAGCTCCTAATAAAGTAATCTACAACTGGAATTTCGGTGACTTTACTCCAATTTCAACAGACTTTGCTCCGGTGAAATCATATGGTGTGTTAGGAACTTATACCATTCGTTTGGTAGCGCAAGATACCATCAACAATTGTTCGGATACCACTACTAAAACAGTAGAGGTAAATGAAAGACCGTTGGCATTGTGGGCAATATTAAGCACTGGTGGATGTGAGAAGACTCCTTTAGATTTTGTTAACGGTTCAATTCCTCCGGTGGGTCAAACATTAACATACAACTGGGCATTTGGTGACGGTCAAACATCAACAGCTACAAATCCAACCAATACTTATGCTACTGCGAATGCAGGCGTAAAATATGCGGTATCGTTGACTGCAACTACCAATAAAGGATGTTTTGATACCAAAACAGATTCGATACTTGTTGCTCCGTCTCCAACACCAACTTTCCTGGTTGATGTAGTAAGTTGCAATACGTTAGGATTTACACCAACAGCAGGATTTGGCCAATACACATGGGATTTTGGTGACGCACCACCTGTAGTTCGTCCAGATGGCAGACAAACGAACGTATACCAAACAAAAGGTATTCATAAGGTTACATTAACTGTTACCACTACAGTTGGTAATTGTGTGGGATCTTTTACAGATTCATCTGAAAATACCAGAACAACTTGTACAATTGGAATGGACGAATTATTTGCAAGCAAATTTAACTTGTCAGTATATCCGAATCCATTTGACGATGCTGCAAACATCTCTTACAACCTAACTTCAACTGAAGATGTAACCGTAACCGTTTACGACTTAGTAGGAAGAAATGTTGCTCAGGTGAAACATGCTAATCAATCAGCAGGTAACCACACTGTGAAATTGGATGAGTCGACCTTCAAGTCTACATCGTCAATCTATATGGTTCGTATCCAAATTGGTGAAGATGTAATTACAAAACAATTGTTGCGTAAGTAGTCTCTAACCATAATTTATAAGGCAAAGCCCCGACAATAGTCGGGGCTTTGTTTTTTTATATACTTTTGCATGCGCAAACAATTGCAATATGGAAAACACAAAGTCACCTTCACACTCGCATACCATTATGAATGAACTGGTATTGCCAAATGATACCAATACATTGAATAACTTAATGGGAGGTCGTTTGCTTCACTGGATGGATATTGTTGCGGCTATTGCTGCACAAAAACATTCAGGTAAAACGGTTGTAACAGCTTCGGTGGATAGCGTGAGTTTCGGAAAATGCATCCGGCTGGGAGATGTGGTAACCCTGGAGGCCAAAGTAAGCAGGTCGTTTAATTCTTCTATGGAGATTCATATTGTAGTTCATGCAGAAAATATCCCTTCGGGAGAGAAATTTAAAAGCAATGAAGCGTACTATACCTTTGTAGCCCTGGATAGAAATGGTACCCCGATGAAAGTGCCGGGTTTGGTACCTGAAACAGAGGAGGAACAAAAGCGCTTCGATGGCGCCTTAAGAAGAAGACAATTGCGTTTAATTCTAAGTGGAAAGATGAAAGCAGATGAGGCTACTGAATTAAAAGCACTGTTTTTCCCAGAAGGATAAATTTATTTAGCAGGGCTCGTCCACGGATTATCTTTAATTCTAAAACGATAAGGGAGCATCGCATCTTCTTTGGCATAGGCAACTCCAACTCTTGGAGAAGCAATAATCTGCTTTTGAGGAATGTGAATGCCGCGATCCTCTATCCAGATGTGAGTATCTTGCAGTGAAATACCGGTTAATCCGTAATGTATGCCCAAAGATTTGCTGAGACTACCCGGGCCATTTCCCAAGGTATAATCTACTTTGGTCTTTCCTCTTCGCTCGAGCATATATTCGATGCCTTCAATAGGTTCGATGGCTCTGATGAGTGCTGCATGTGGAACCCCATCTATATTAGTCACTACATTAAACAGATGGTGGATGCCATAACACAAATAGATATAAGCAACTCCACCTTCCCTGAACATGATTTCAGTACGGGAAGTTCTTCGGTTTCCATATGCATGACTGGCCTTATCAATTATGCCGGCATAAGCTTCGGTTTCCACAATGATGCCCGCGCACCTTTTATTCTCTATATTGGTACAGAGAATTTTACCTAAAAGATTTTGTGCAATTGCCACAATATCAGCCTGTAAATAATAATCTGACGAAAGTCTCATTTAAAACGCAAAATAGCACTAAG
>JAZKGH010000244.1:16725-16989 GCA_040386055.1 Bacteroidota bacterium | reverse complement strand
GTGCCACACAATATTGGTATGTACCGAATCATATGTATCAATTCCTTGTGCCTTTAATACTCCATCAGTACCATAGGCCATTACTTTCATTGGTTTGTATCCGGTGAGGAAATAAAACAAATCGACATAGTGCACACCCAGGTACTGAAAGATGTTGGTTTGATGTGCCCAACCTTTAAATGTTACTGAAGGAATATCTATTCGCTGGCTGTAATCAACCGTAAAGTATAACAGTTTGCCCAACTTATTTTCCGACAAGGCCTT
>JAZKGH010000244.1:0-16715 GCA_040386055.1 Bacteroidota bacterium | reverse complement strand
CTTTTTAATATACAGGTTCGTTTCGTCCCATCGTTTATGAAACTCTACTGCTGCATACACTTTATGTTTGTGCTGGATACGCAATAGATCCTGCGCTTCGGCCAATGTTGGGGTGAGTGGTTTCACAATTAAACAATGAATACCCAACTCCATTACGGTGACTGCCATTTCGTAGTGTAAATGATCCGGAACCGCAATAATGCATGAATCTATTTTTACATCGCGGTGTATATCTGCCAATACTTTTTGAACTTCATTTCCCAATGCTTTAAAATCAACAGAAATGTTTGTACCAAGCAGTGCATTGATTCTGGTTGCTGCCTCATCAACACCTTGTTTACTTGATGCACTTTTAGACGCAACAATTACTTTGCCCAGAGACATTTCTTTTGACAGCTGTGCAATTGAAGCCAACACTGTTCCGGTTCCGCTATTGTTTCGGCCGGTAACATACATTCCTGCACCTATAATAAGTATGTTCATTATTCAAGTTCTTTTGTTTTTCTCCAATAAACTCCTGTCCAATCGATTGGAATAATTTCTTCTGTTATATTATGTTGTTTGCGGAAATCTTTAATGGCTTGTTGACAGGCCGGAACTGCACCCCAATCATCAACAATAAGATACCCGCCTATTGATAGTTTATGGTACAGGTTTGTGAGTCCATCCATTGTTGATTCATACATATCACCATCCAAACGAACAACAGCAAGTTTCTGAAGATTTGCTGCAGGCAATGTATCCTTGAACCAGCCTTTAAGAAAAACAACCTGGTCGTCTAATAAATCATAACGTTTAAAATTCTTTTTAACCTGATCAAAAGGAGCAACAAGGTCTTTTACCGTGTGATAAATACTGTCTTTATCTGAGGGGTATTTTTTATCCGGAACCGGTAATCCCTCAAATGAGTCTGCTACGTATACTTTTCTGTCTGTAATATCATATGCTTTCAATATTCCGCGCATAAAAATCGTTGCTCCGCCCATCCATGCCCCTGTTTCAATTAAATCACCGGGAATGTTATCTTTGATTACATTTTCAAGGCAAAAAAGAATATTATCCATTCTTTTCACTCCAATCATACTTTCTGCATCCCTGATAATTGCTTGTCCATTCATTTTTCTGATCATCTCACCCTCAAGATCCATATTATATTTTATGATGGCATAGTTTCCCTTTTTTAGCTTTTTAGAAAACATTGGAAAACGTTTAACAACAAAGTACTCTTCTTTCTCCGGTTTTAATGTTTCAGTTAAGCACTTTTTTAACAGGTCTATGTATAGTTGTGGACTCATCTTATATTTTTATTTATTAATAATATTTGAGAAAAAACTCTCAGCATTCCTTAAATCTCTTGGAGTATCAATATCAATAACATCATCCGGGTTCATGATAAATGGGAGAATTCGATTTCCCGTCATTGATCTTTTTTCAAAGATGGTAGATGGTTTTGTAACATCAATCACACAGTTGTAATAATACATCTCAGGAAGATCTTGCCGCCTTAAGAGATATGGTACCGGATGCTCATGCTTCATAATTGGATCCAAAAAACCTTTGTCATCTATTTTAAAAACCCTATACGGATGTTGACCAGGCTCAGAAACCGACCTTACAGAGTCCGCTTCAGGATGATCTATCAAAAGTTTAACCGCTTGGTCAATCCATTCCGGGTTTCTATATGGGGCTGTTGGCCTGAGATGTACTACAATATCTGCCTGGTAATTTTCTCTTATTCGTAATTCTTCTAATACATGTTCAAAAACAGGAATATCCAACACTTGATCCTCCGCTAATTCCATTGGTCGCATAAAGGGCACTTCAGCTCCACAAGCAATAGCCTCGGCTGCAATTTCCGCATCTTCGGTCGAAACTACAACTCTTGTAACAGTGGATGCTTTTAAGGCATGTTCAATGGAATAGCTCAGCAAGGATTTCCCGTTTATTTTCACCAGATTTTTCCGTTTGATTCCTTTTGAACCACCGCGAGCGGGTATGATTGCAATGACGTTCATATAATTAAAGTGGTTTCATTGCTTCAACGTATAAGGATACATTGGTACGGTCAGCACTTGAAATATCAATAAGCAATTTTGGGTTGGAACCTTTCATGAATTCGGTTTTGTGAATATTCACAAAACCATTTTTATTCAAATAATATTTCATGGTTTCAAAGTCCCAGGAAGCAATATGTCCAAAATCTTGTAAAACAAAACTCAACGCATGCATCTTAGTAGGCAGTGTTTTGTGTGCTCTTGAGAGATCTGCACTTTCAGTAACCATCAACCTTTCGTATTCTTTAAACCATGCTTCATCATTAGCAACGTATCTTTGAATAAATAATTCTATATCAGGAACTATTATCCTGATGAAACTACCAGGTTTCATTATCCTAAAGCATTCTCTAAATTGAAGGTCAGCCGATGCAAAAGTAATATGTTCAAAGGTATGCTCTGAAACAACTCCATCTACTGTATTGTCCTCTATTTTCAAAGGATATCTCAAATCTGCACCATAATCTATTCCCTTAGTATAAAAGAAGTCTACATTAATTATTCCGGGGTATCTTACAAAACCTGACCCCAGGTTAATCAAATTTTCATTATGCTTATCCAATTTCAGTTTGCCGGTAAACAACCTCCCGATGAATGATACCCCTTCGAAAACTATTCCTTCTCTCACATGAGCAGGAACGAAAAAGAAAATTTTATGAAAAGCGAAAATGAAATATTTCATGTTGTTGTTTTAGTTGTTGTATTAATTGATAATGCTCTCGTAAGACTGGCGTTTGAATACGTTTAACAATCCACCATTGGTTAAATTGATAATTTCAATACCTTTTGATTCGGCATGTCTTTTTAATAAATTAAGTTGTTTCCAAATCATCCATTGGTTGTAATAATCTTCCCCGCTGCTCCCCAACACCTCCTCAAATCCGCGCTCGGCATTGTTATCGGTTACGGGAGAATTTCCATAAAATCTTACATTGTCCCTGTTTTGAGCCAGATGAACAATCTGATCCAAATCAAAGCCCAGTAAATATATTTTATCAAAACCCATATACAATGCAATGGTAATGCACTGGGTAATTACCGTTTGAACGTTCATGATACGCTGTGTGATATCAATCACTGCTTTATTCATCAATACGGGATCCAAGCCATGATCCATATAGTAGGTCCGGTCGGCAATATGAGAATGCTCATCCACAATCTTTTTGGTATTGGCTCCCATAAAAAAGATGGTATCATCCGGCAGTTTCTCTTCCATGCCTTCCAACCATTTTACCCAGTCTTTATCATACTCCGGTGGCTGAAACATGGGCACAACTACGTGGTAGGTTGGGCGAATAATAGCAATATCCTTATGTGCATGAAAATGGTTTTGTGTAAATACAATTTCACCATTCAACTTTGTTAAATCCTGTGTTAAGATAGAGTGACCACTGCCCAATATGAAACAACGTTGCCCTTTATGCTTATTTTTAAAAATGATGTTACGCGATTTCAAAGGGTCGGGGATTTTATTACCTATCATTTTGATAATGTTCAGTATATGTCCCTTAATATAATAGGATAGCGTCATGTTCTTTGGTTATAGTTTTTCCAGTAATGCTGCAAAGGAAGCAAAATAATCGATTTTAGCTGAATTGAAAAAATACGCTTGGTTTGGTTGAAAAATATATTAAGGAAAAATACTGACAGAAAATAGGTTACAGCTATACTGATTGCGGCTCCGGTCACCCCCATTGTCTTAATCAAAACATAGTTTAACCCGATATTAACAAACGCAGAGATTATGGACGTATACATGATTACCTTCTGCTTAGAGGCAATAGCAAGATAAGAGCTTCGCAAGCAACCATTAAACAGGAAAAACATAGCAATCATCTGAATCCTTAAAATAGGATATGCTCCTATAAATGCTTCTCCAAAAAACAAACGGATAAAAAACTCGCCAAACAGCCAGGTTCCAATAATTAAGGCATATCCAACAACGGTTGTGATAAAGGTTATCTGCTCATAACGTTTGTAAAACAATTCTCGGTCTGAACTGTAAATATTAACCAAAGACGGAAATACTGAAGATGCCACCACAATGACAATGAATAACGGAATCTCATACAATTTGGAAGCAGCGGCAAACAACCCGGCAGAAGTATCATCAATCATTTTACTGATCATAATCTGATCAATTCTCATGTAGGCAAAAGATGAAATATAGGCAATATACATTGTCCATCCCTCTCCAAGGAAACTTTTGGCGGTTGGCCATTCAAAGCGCCACTTCGAAAATTTATATCCGTTTCTGCGATAAATCCAGATTAAACCCACAGCATTAAAAAGCATTTCCGCCAACCACGCCCAGGCAAACCAATAAAGTGATACCTGACAAACCAGCAATACAATCTTAACCAGTGATACAAAAATGAATGCCGTATTTTTGGCGATCACTGTATATTTCGATTTTACCTGTGATTGAAAATATAAATCAATTACATCGAAGGACTGAAAAACAATACCAATTGAGATGATATAAACCAATTGGCGCGACAATAAGTCCTCCGCACCATTTTTGATTAGAAAAACACTGGCAATTGCCAACAAATAGGAAATTAAACCTGCTACCAATCGGATATAAAAAGCAGTCCCAAGTAAAACATACTTTTTGTCTTTGTACTTTACCAAATCCCTAACCAGTATACTTTCGAAACCCAGCATGGAAAATGCTCCGAACATACTGGAAAAAGCCAAAGCGTTATTAAGTTTACCGTAGCTATCAGGGGAAAGGTAACGTGCAATCCAAGCTCCAACAAACAATGCCACAACCATTCGTACAACTCTGTCGGAAATAAGCCAGAATGTATTTGCCAGCACTACAAGAATGTTTTCCTTTTCGTTGAATTTATCCGTAATTATTTTGGGTAATATTCCCCTTAAATTAATACTCATTAAAGCGATTGTTCACCATGCAAAATAAGGTGATTTTCTGTACATTTGACGCCTATGAAAAATAAATATCTTACTACCCCCCTTTGGCTCTTATATCTACTCTTCTTCGTAAAAAGCAGCAATGGCCAATGCCCTAACTGTGCAAGTCCGATTCCTATAAATGTAGGCTTGGTTGCCTGTTATCCTTTCAACAATAATGCGAATGATGCAACCGGAAACGGAAATCATGCTACAGCATCAAATGTAACATATACCGCTGATCGTTTTGGAAATCTACTGAGAGCTGGGATTTTTAATGGTAGCAGCTCAACGTTTTCGTTTTCCGCTGCTACCATGCAATCTAACTCATATACCTATTCTGTTTGGGTCAAACTAACAACACAGCCAGCTAGCGGCACCGGACAATCATTAATTTCAATTGGAGATGTTACCGGAGATCAGGTTATTCTTATCTGTAAAGATTGTCCCAGTTTTGGCGGACCCACTATTTCGTCAGGGATAACCGCCACTAGCTACTTTGCTTCTGTAACCCCACCTTCACTTATAGTCATAAGCGGATTTAGTGATGTTACTAATTGGCATCATGTGGTATTAACAAGAGATACTGTTTCGATGAGTATTAAACTTTTTCTTGACGGCTTATATATTGGTTCACAATCCATCCCAACAACCACTGCATTCTATGGTTCAGCCACGGGCCGAATTGGATCGCGAATAGGTACTGCCACACAAACGGTTAATGGACGATTGGATGATGTTAGAATTTACAATCGCGCACTTTCGGCAAGTGAGGTGATGCAATTGTATAATTTACCAAATGATAGTATTTCAGTTGATCCGGGAAGCGACAAGTCCATTTGTGTGGGCGATAGTGTGCAACTCAATGCAATTAGTACAATGGCAGCCTCTTATACTTGGACTCCCGCAAATAGTTTATCACATTCGGGTATTGCTAATCCATATGCGCATCCGCTAACCACAACAAAGTATCTTGTTACAGCCACTTCCGGAGCTTGTTCAGCAACGGATAGCATGACCGTTACCGTAAACAATAATTGCTGCACCAATTGTACGCAAGCAATTCCCTTAAATATCGGATTAGTAACCTGTTATCCTTTGGATGGAAATGCGAATGATATGGTATCTGCAGCCAATAATGGAATTGCAACTGCAACAACCAATACCACAAACAGGTTCGGGCGATCCAATGCTGCCATGCTGTTTAATGGCTCCTCCTCCAAAATAGCCTTACCAGGCACAAATCTTCAACTCAATAATTATACCTATTCTGCCTGGGTTAAGGTAACAGCTAACCCAACAAATAACACCGCAGGTTTCATTTTATCTATCGGAAATGGGGTAGGACCCTTTGGCGATCAGAATCTTATGTTATCCAACAACTATTCAACCCCCAGTCAGACAGGATTGGAGGTGATGGCATATACTAACCCAGCGATCTTCCCGTTACCACCTGATCGTGCGCTTACCGGCACTTTGCCAACTCCGGGAGTCTGGTATCATATAGTAGGTATCCGAAGCACCGCATTAAATAAATTGAGGCTGTTTGTTAATGGTGCATATGTAAGCGAGATGACACTCTCAACGTTAAATGCCGGCTATTCTACTCCTGTAATCGGAATGATTGGTGCTCGTGTAAACGGAACCTCACAGTTTTTTAACGGGGCTATTGACGATGTAAGAATATATGACCGCGTACTATCCGGTACTGAAATTCTTGCTCTTTATAACCAGACGGATATTACCACCCTTGCAACCAATGCAGGAAACGATAAAATGATGTGCATTGGTGATAGTGTTCAACTCAATGCAACCACAACCGGTGCAACCTCATACTCATGGAGTCCGTCAACCGGCTTAAACAATGCGGCAATTGCAAATCCATACGCAAAACCGTCTGTTACTACGCAATACATTGTTACCGCTTCGAATATATCGTGTACAACAACGGACACCATCATTGTAACTGTAAATACAAATTGTTGTGCTACATGCACCACCGTAGACCCTATCAATCTTGGTTTGCTCGCGTGTCTTCCCTTTTCTGGAAATACAAACAATGAAGCAGACCCTACTTTAAATGGCACCAATAATGGCGCAACATTAACTGCCGACAGGTTTGGCAATACTAATCGCGCGTACAGTTTTGCAACAAATAAATCAATTGCCATTCCTACCTCAGGTCTTGCCTTGAACACTTATACCTATTCTACCTGGGTTAAAATAACCTCCTTACCGGCATCAGGCACTTTAGCTACTATTTTATCAATCGGAAATAGTGGAGCGCTTGGTGATCAAACCATCAATATCAATAATAATTATGCGGGTACAAGCGGTTTTATCGCATCAAGTTACCGGGCTGCCGGTGCTGATGTTGCCATAACGGGAGTACTTCCATCCACAGGTATTTGGTATCATATAGTTGCTGTAAGGGATGTGGCGACTAATAAAATTAAACTATACGTAAATGGAATAAAAGCTTCAGAAGCAACTCTTGGATCAGCAACAGCAGGTTACAGCACCCCCATTCTCGGATTTATTGGGGCACGAACCCCCCTTCCTAACTCCTATTTTAACGGAATAATCGATGATGCAAGAATCTATGACAGGGCATTATCTGATGCAGAAATATCACAGCTCTATACGTTGGCAAACACTCCAGTTATAACTCCCATTTCCGATAAAACTATTTGTTTGGGAGATAGTGTACAATTAATTGCTTCCGGAGGAACATCCTATGCTTGGAGTCCATCTACCGGTTTGAGCAGTTCCATCATTGCAAGCCCCTATGCAAAACCCTCCTCAGATCAACAATATATTGTCAATGTGTCTACTGGTAATTGTACAATAAGAGATACGTTAACCGTTAATGTTAACTCTGCCACACTTATTGTAGGTGCCGCTTCTGCCATTTGCAAAGGAGACAGTATCCAGCTAAATGCCTCCGGTACTGCATCGTATAAATGGAATACTCAGGCAACTTTATCAGATTCAACCATTGCTAATCCTTTTGCTAAACCTGGCGTAACCACCAAATATTACATAACAGGAACTTCGGGTGCGTGTATCAAACAAGATAGTGTTACCATCACCGTTAATGTCGTAAATCTGGATGCGGGGTCAGATTCTTCCATTTGTTTAGGTGATAGCATCCAACTTTTAGCTACGGGGGCCACTACCTATAAATGGCATAGCCAAACAACCTTATCTGATTCTACTATTGCCAACCCGTTTGCCAAACCCACAACTACCCGAAAATATTTCGTTACAGGCACTCAGGGAACTTGCAACGCTCTGGATAGTATAAACATTACTGTGAATACCATTAATCTGGATGCAGGTATTGGTGGTACTATTTGTAAAGGAGATAGCATGCAACTTAATGCAACCGGAGCCGCTACTTATAGATGGAATACCAAAACATCTTTGTCGGATTCAACCATTGCCAATCCTTATGCAAAACCTTTGGTTACAACCAAATACTTTGTAACCGGCAAATCGGGAGCTTGTGTAGCCATGGATAGCGTATCCCTTGTTGTTCCTCCTCTATTTGCAGAAGCAGGAGCGAATTTGCAGATATGTATTGGCGACAGCGTAATGCTGCAGGCAAGTGGCGGAAGCATTTACAAATGGCGTTACAACACAACATTATCGGATTCAACCATTGACAATCCGTACGCAAAACCCACCACCACCACAAAGTATTTTATAACAGTTGGTGATGGTGTTTGCTCCGCAATAGACTCCGTAACGATAACCATCGCCACAAGCCTTAATGTGGATGCGAGTAGTAACAAGATAATCTGTTTGGGAGATAGTGTACAACTGGGTGCAACCGGAGCCACTTCCTTTAAATGGTTTTACAATCTTACTTTATCCGATTCAACCATATCAAACCCATTTGCCAAACCCATTTCCAAAACAAAATACTTTGTTGTTGGAACCATAGGCTCATGCTCGGCTACGGATAGTTTGGAAGTTGATATCTCAACCATCACTGCTGATGCCGGAACAAACCATGCTATTTGCGGGGGTGATAGCATTCAATTAGTAGCTACCGGAGGAACATCCTATAAATGGAGATACAATACATCTCTATCGGATTCAACCATTGCCAATCCTTTTGCCAAACCAGTCGGAACCTCAATGTACTATGTAACCATCAGTAATGGACCCTGCACTGTAATAGACTCTGCAAATGTAACTATTACCGCAACCGTTAACCTGGATGCTGGAACCAATAAACATATATGTTTAGGTGATAGCGTGCAATTTAGTGCTACAGGATCCGCCACAACATACAAATGGCGCTATAACCTTACATTATCGGATTCAACAATATATAATCCTTTTGCCAAACCTTCAATTAGAACAAAATATTTTGTGGTAGGAACAACCGGCTTGTGCTCGGCTACGGATAGTTTGGAAGTTGATATCTCAACTATTACTGTTGATGCCGGAACAGACAAAAATATTTGCGGTGGCGATAGTGTTCAATTATTGGCTACCGGAGGAACATCTTCTAAATGGCGATTCAATACAAGCTTATCAGATTCAACCATAGCCAATCCTTTTGCCAAACCCGCTAGCACCACCAAGTATATTGTTATCATAAGTAATGGAATCTGTTACATCAGCGATTCCGTAACAGTAAATGTTATAGCAACTGTGGTTGTAGATGCAGGATTAGATCAACAATTGTGTCTTGGCGACTCCATACAGTTACAGGCCAATGGTGCAACCACGTACACTTGGTTACCGATTGCCGGATTGAGCAATACAAATATCAGCAATCCGAAAGCTTCTCCGTTGTTAACCACTGATTATATTGTGAAGGGCGAAATCTTAGCCTGTGTCGATTATGATACGGTGCGGGTTTCCGTAAATCCACTTCCGACCGTTGATTTAGGATCTGATACTACAAAGTGTATTCATGAAACATATACCTTTAATCCAACTGTTGCAAATGGAGATCAATATACTTGGAGTCCCGCATCATTGATAACAGACGCAGCTATTTTAAATCCAACTACAAGTACTACTACTCCCCAGCAATTTGTCCTTAAAGTACGCAATACTATTACAGGCTGCGAAAACAGTGATTCAGTACTTGTTAATATTAATAACCCTCAATCCCTGTTTTCCCTGAGTGATACTCTTACGCAAAATCCACCTTTGGTTGTTACAACAACAAATAACAGCACACCTTCTCCTTTATCCTATCAATGGTTTGTGAATGATTCGGTTCCTGTTTATTATGTTACAGCCAATCCTGTCCATACCTTTCAGTTTACGGGAAGATATCCTGTAACATTAACCGTAACTGATGATCATGGTTGCCGGGATACACTTACCCGGTTTGTCACTATTGATGATAATACCGGAGTATTTATTCCTAATGTGTTTACACCCAATAGTGATGGGCTCAATGATGTGTTTAAGGTAAAGTATGATGTTGCAAATACCACCCTTCTCACCGGAACAATGTGGAACAGATGGGGAGGTCAAATTTATGAGTTCAGTATGCCAAACGGTAATTGGTGGAATGGCACAGCAGAAGGTATAGAGGCCGCAACAGACGTGTATTATTATATTATTACCATTACTAATAGGAAAAATGAAACTACTTCTTACCACGGAACAATTACCTTGTTAAGGTAATAAATACTGCTCCAATTCACAGACACAAAAAAACCTCAACCAATCGAATGGTTGAGGTTTTCTTTTATGTGAAATAGCAATTACGCCTTCGGTTCTGTTGCTGCCGGAGCTGCACCTTCTTCCTTAGCCGGAGCTTCTGGACGTGGTGGGCGAGGCAATAATACTTTACGTGAAAGTTTTGCTTTACCTGTTTTTTTGTCAATCTCAATCAACTTCACTTTAATCTCCTCTCCAACCTGCAATACACCTTCCATTGTTGGTAAGCGGTTCCAGCTAATTTCAGAGATATGAAGCAATCCATCTTTACCTGGCATAAACTCTACGAATGCACCAAAGTCAACGATTGTTTTTACTTTACCGATATACTCTTCACCAACTGTAGGAACGGCAACTATTCCTTTAACAATGTTCATTGCTTTTTGCAATGCTTCACCATTGGTTGCTGCAATTTCTACAATACCGTTGTTTCCAACTTCCGTGATTGAAATAGTAGCTCCGGTATCTTTTTGGATTCCCTGAATTACTTTTCCTCCGGGCCCGATTACTGCACCGATATAGTCTTTATCAATCACCAATGTTTCGATACGTGGTGCATGCGGTTTGTAATCATCTGCCGGTTTCGAAATGGTTTTATTCATTTCGCCCATAATGTGCAAACGACCTTTTTTAGCCTGCATCAACGCCTCTTCAACCATTTCCCAACGCAATCCGTTGATTTTGATATCCATTTGGCAAGCAACGATACCTTTGCTGGTACCTACTACTTTAAAGTCCATATCACCCAAATGATCTTCATCTCCTAAGATATCAGACAATACAGAGTATTTACCTGTTTTCTCGTCAGAGATCAATCCCATTGCAATACCACTAACAGCATCTTTTACTTTAATACCTGCATCCATTAATGCTAATGAACCCGCACAAACAGTAGCCATCGAAGATGAACCGTTTGATTCAAGAATATCCGAAACGATACGAATAGTATATGGGCTTTCGGTTAAGCTAGGCAATACACGTTTTAAACCGCGCAATGCTAAGTTACCATGCCCGATTTCACGTCTTCCCGGACCACGGTTAGGTTTTACCTCACCTGTACTGAAAGAAGGGAAATTATAATGCAATAAGAATTTAGAATAACCATGCATCATTGGAGCATCTAATAACTGCTCGTCTAATTTTGTTCCTAATGTTACAGTAGTTAGGGATTGTGTTTCACCACGTGTAAACACTGCACTTCCGTGCGCTCCCGGTAAGTATCCTACCTCACTCCAGATTGGACGAACCTCATCCAACTGACGACCATCCAAACGAGTTTTTTCGTTTAAGATCATGGCACGTACTGCATCATACTCTACATTGTGGAAATACTTGTTTGATAAAAATTTATCCAATACTGTTCCTTCCGGTAATGTTGCTTTAAACTCCTCACGTATTGCTTTAAACGCTGCACTACGATCACCTTTCGGCAATTTTGATTTCGCTACAGCGTAAATTTTATCATATGCAAATGCTGCGATTTGAGCTTCCAATGCCGCATCACTGCGTTCATGGTTGTATTCACGGGTAGCTTTACGGCCACCTAACATTTCGCATAGTTCCCATTGTGCTTTGCACTGAGCGATGATGGCTTCATGTGCAAAACGCATGGCTTTTACCATGTCCTCTTCTGTAATTTCGCCCATTTCACCTTCCACCATGTTCAGATCCTTTTCAGTACCTGCTACCATAAGGTCGATATCTGCATCGGCTAATTCGCTGATGGTTGGGTTTACTTTAAACTCTCCGTTGATACGTGCAACACGTACCTCAGAGATTGGTCCGTTGAACGGAATATCACTCATCATTAAAGCGGCCGAAGCTGCTAATCCGACAAGACAATCAGGGTTCAAATTTTTATCTGCAGAAATCAACTGCAGCATCACTTGTGTATCTGCGTGAAAATCCTCAGGAAATAACGGGCGGATAGCACGGTCAACCAAGCGGCTTACCAGTACTTCATAATCCGATAGTTTAGCTTCACGTTTGTGAAAGCTTCCCGGGATACGACCTACGGCTGCGAATTTTTCCTGATAATCCACCGTAAGCGGCATAAAATCTACATCTTCTTTGGCCTCTTTTGCTGCAACGGCAGTCGCTAAAATCATGGTGTCACCCATTCTTACCACTACTGATCCGTCAGCTTGTTTTGCTAGTTTACCTGTTTCGATTGAAATTTCTCTTCCATCACCTAAGGTAAAGGTTTTTGTTGTTGCTTTCATTTTTGTTATGATTTCCTCTTGCCGCAATACTGCTAAAAATGCTCCCCAACGCGGCTTTTTGGCTTGCATTAAAAAAAACAAAAGCAGGACAAATGCCCTGCTTGTTGTAATGTGTTAATAGAAAATATAGATTGAACAACGCGAAGCGGTCATTATTCCGCAATCGACATTCCGCAATCCGCATTTCTTCATCTTCTTACTTACGAATCTCAAGTTCTTTGATAATCGCACGGTAACGGAAAATGTCTTCACGGATTAGATAATCCAGCAAAGCACGTCTTTTACCTACCAATTTCACCAGACTTAATTCTGCTGAGAAATCTTTTTTGTTGATTTTTAAGTGCTCGGTGATGTGGTTGATGCGATGTGTGAACAAAGCGATCTGACTCTCAGCCGAACCCGTGTCTGTTGTAGACTTAGCTCTACCGTACTTAGCGAAAACCTCTTGTTTTCTTTCTGTGGTCAAATACATGTTGTAATTGTTTAATTGTTATAAATGGGCTGCGAAGATAAACCAAAATTTGAAATAGCCAAATGGGTGACTATGGCTCATTTAACTGTATCCGCCAAAAACCATTTACCTATGAATTAAACCATTTACCCGAAATCTTGTCTATCTACACTTAGATCAGTTAGTTTTGCACTTCAATTTTACTACATGACACAACGTTTCCTGCCTCTTTATATTTTATTTATACTTTGTTTTTCAAATACTTATGCCCAACGCGGACCGGGTGGAAACGGTGACGGATCTTCCCGTATGCCAGCTATTGGCAGAGTATATGGTAAAGTTATAGAAACGGGTAGCAAACAACCTGTTGAGTACGCAACAATTACATTGATGAACGGCCCCAAAGACAGCGTTATTACAGGGGCATTGGCAAAAGCTAATGGTGATTTTTCCCTCGACAAAATTCCATTTGGCCGTTTTAAACTCCGCATTCAGTTTATTGGTTATAAAACATTGTATCAACCTATTGTAATTACCCCCAACAACCTGGAACAAGACATTGGAAATATAAAAATAGAGCCTGACACCAGGGCATTAAATGAAGTAACTATCACTGCTGAGAAACAAACCGTGAATATGGCCATTGATAAACGGGTATATAATCCGGATAAGGACCTTTCGGCCAAAGGAGGAACGGCATTGGATGTAATGAAGAACGTTCCGGGCGTTACCGTTGATGCCGATGGAAATGTGGCATTACGCAATTCCTCTCCTACTATTTTTATAGATGGCCGCCCGAGCAACCTCACTTTAGAGCAGATTCCTGCCGATCAGATTGACCGTATTGAAGTGGTAACCAACCCATCGGCAAAATATGACGCGAGTGCTACCGGTGGTATCTTGAATGTGTTCTTAAAGAAAAATGCCAAACCGGGCTACAATGGTATGATCAACGCAGGTATCGGTACTAACAACCGCTACAACTTAATGACGAACCTGAATATTAAGGAAGGTCGCACCAATTTTTTTATATCCTACAACTTAAACTCTTCCCAAAACCCAACCAAAGGGTATACGAGACGCTCCAATTTAAGCAACGGTGTTACTACCGGTTATTTCAACCAAAATACTTCAAGTCTCGCAGAGCGGACTATGCAAAATGGACGCATCGGGTTTGATTTTGATATTACCAACCGATCAACCATAACGTTATCCCAATCGATCATGGCAATGGACATGAACAATAGGGATGATCAGACATATACTCAAACTGATGGTGCGCGCAATCTGTTGTTTGAAGGTGGTCGTATCAATGACCAAACTACCGAAATGAGAAATTATACTTCGCAAATTCAGTTTCGCAAAGTTTACCCACGTAAAGGCAAAGAGTTTACTACCGACCTTTCCTACAACCACGCTGAACGGAACACCAATGCAACCTTTACAACGGATAACAAGGATAATAACGGAACACTTGTATCACAGGATATACAGTTGAATAATGGAAGTGGAACCACCAACATGTTTAACTTTCAGTTTGATTTTATTTTACCCCTCACTGATAGTTCAAAAATGGAATTTGGTGCAAAGAGTAATTATAAAGTTGATAAAACATTACTGAATGTTTCCAATCTGAATCATACTTCGGGTGCATATGACAACGATTCCAATCTGTCCAACAACTATGATATCAAAAATCTGATCAATGCTGTTTATGTAAACTACAGCGGTATGTTTAGGAGCATAGGCTATCAGGCAGGTGTACGTTTTGAACAAACCCATTTTACCGGAGACCTGCTGGGGAAAAATTTAACCTATGAATATTACTATCCTGATGGCACTAAAAATTTGGGGAAAGCCTTTTTCCCGAGTTTGTATTTAAGCAAAAAATTATCCGGCAATCAGGAATTCCAACTCAACTTCTCGCGTAAAATAAATCGTCCTGATTTTATGCAAATCATGCCTTTTATTATGTTCAGCGACAAACAAAATTACCGCATCGGTAATCCTAATTTATCACCTGAGTTTTTTAATATTGCCGAAGCCAACTATAATAAAATATTCAAAAACGGAAGTGTACTTTCATCCGTATATGTGCGCCAAACTGAACGCGCCATTACTAATTATGTATACAAGTTACCTTCCGACTCAAGCATTTTGGTAACAACTTTTATCAATGGGAACAACAGTTTGGCCTATGGCTGGGAAAACAACCTAAAGTATTCCCTGTTTAACAAAAAACTTGATTTGACATTCAACGGTACTATTTTTTACACTACAATTTCGGCAAGCGCCAACAATGTGCAATTGCAAAATTCAGGCATCAGTTGGAATGCAAAGGGCATTGCAGCATATAAGTTTCCGAAACAATATACAATGCAAATCAATGGTGGGTATGAGGCACCGAAAATTATTCCACAAGGAACCACAAGGGATGTGTATTCAGTTGACCTTTCTCTCAATAAAGAAATCATCAAAAACCTTTCACTCAGTTTAACATTGAATGATGTGTTCAATACCCGCAGATTTGGAACCTATTATGAGAGTGATTCCTTCACACAGGACCTGTCGCGCAGAAGGGAAACACGTTTTCTGCGTCTGACAGTATCATGGCGTTTTGGAGAAATGGATGCTTCCCTTTTCCGAAAGCGTAAAGCCAACCGTGATAATCAAAACGGTGGTATGGAAGGTGATTTCTAATGATATATTTTACAGTTAAACTTTCGCAATCAACCGAATAAGCATCAGCACCTGTAAGCCAACTCCTGCCATCAAATACATTTTAGGTAATCTATTTGTGGATGCAGAAAGAAACAGTGCACAAAAAAGAGGAATGGTTAGTGCGCGGGCAAAACCCCAGTCAGTTTCCCATATTCTCCATCCTAGAAACGGAGATAAAACAACCCATAAAATAGTAATACTCCTCATCCATCTTTGGATATCAGATGTGTTTTCCTGATAGGACAATCCAAGTATAAATGCCCACGTGATAACTGCAATATGAGCAAGGGAAAAGAACAGAATAAGCGCACCTCTAATCCCCGTTAACATTACTCCATTCCATTGCGTCAACAAACCCTCGAGCAATCCTTTAAATGGAATCAACGATAAATTAAAAGCACCCGTATCATGCATGTTTTCGTATTGATTCATGATCCAATACTTATACCCTGAAAAAAGTAGAACAGGGATGCTCGCACACGCAAGCCATAAAAGATCATCGCGTTTGGAATACCTTACATAGGTGACCAAATACTGTAATCCAAAAGCTACAAGTACTATTCCGGAAGTTTCACGGGTAAAAATCATTGCCGTAGCCAATAGCAGAAAAGCGACCTTGCGCTTTTGGTAATATGCCAACAGCAGATACACAAA
>JAZKGH010000243.1:0-2029 GCA_040386055.1 Bacteroidota bacterium | reverse complement strand
TTTCCTGGTACCTTTAGGATTAAGTGTTTTCCTGTCCAGCTCAACTCCGTACATTGGAAACCTGTTACTGCTTCCATTATACATATACAGCTTGCCGTCATCATCCGTAAAAAAACTCGGGTCCCAGCCTCCAATATCAAATGAATCAACCAGGGGCTTCCAATCATTTTCTTTAGGGTTAGTACTCATCCAAATGGAAAATTTGCTGGTATAGGTTGATCCCATTACGATCATAGTATCGCCCATGACACCCACCGCGGGTGCACACAATTCATCATATCCTTCGTTCCACGGACGAAGAAAGCGTTTTGAAATATAATTCCACTTGAGCATGTCGCTGCTCCACCAGTAACCCCATTGATTGGTGCTGAATAGATAATAGTCCCCTTTGTAAGTTACTATCACCGGATCCGCTGTTGCGCGATGCCTGCCCCATTCGCTAAAATTCGGAATAGGGGTATACCCATAATCGAGATTAATGGGATTGCAATAAGTTTTTTGTTTGTACTGTGCGTATGCCTGCGGGGCGGTGCACATCAATCCCATTACTAAAAGAAAGACTACCCTGGAACTCAGCTGCTCAGGGATTTTATGGAGAATTCTGAAGCAAAGCATCATAAAGGGTCGAATTTATGCCATTAAATAGATATTAAACTTAATAAATATCTAATTAATCAACGGTAATTCGGCAATTATGAAAAATTCTTTTCTGCTGTCTTTGATTTCTGATTTATAGGTTGAGGTACCTTAACATAATAACCTGTTCCATCGTAAATTCGCTTCCGCGGATGTTCCTGACAGATTTGAGAACAAGCTCCATCCAGTTTTATACCACATTTATCACATTGTGTGAAATGCTCATTGCATTCCGGATTGGCGCAATTGATCATTTTCGTGGTATGAGCTCCGCAGTTACGGCAAGTGGAAATTACAACCGGATTTACAGAATTAACATCAACCGCTACCCTGTTATCAAACACATAGCATTTACCTTCAAAATCTTTGCCGCCGGCCTCCTTGCCGTATTTAATAATTCCGCCATGCAGCTGGTATACGTTTTCGAACCCTTCATGCAAAAGTAAAGCTGAAGCCTTTTCACATTTGATACCACCCGTGCAATAAGTGATAATCTTCTTATCCTTGTACTTTGCCAGTTCATTAATCTTTGCAGGAAAATCCCGGAAGTTTTCAATATCCAGTGTCACGGCGTTCTTGAACCTTCCAATGGAATGCTCATAATCAGACCGCACATCAAGAATTACGACATCTTCCTCGTCTTTCATATTGATGAACTCATCTGCTTCGAGATGTATTCCCGTTTTCTTCTCAGGATTAATCACATGAGGATCCCTTAATCCTGAATGCACGATCTCCGATTTATATCGGCAATGCATTTTGATGAAGGATGGCTCTTCTACCTCATCCACTTTAAAGTCGATTTTAGCAAAACGAGGATCAGCATGAAGCTGTTCCATATATGTTTTGCAAGATACTTCAGTCCCGGAAACTGTTCCGTTCAGCCCTTCATCAGCCACTATTATGCGTCCAACCAGGTTTAAAGATTTACAAAACTGAAGATGATCTGCTGCGAATTGTTCAGCATTCTCTATTGCGCTATAGCAATAGTATAGGAGTGTGTTGTATTTTGTCATAAATCATTGATACTGTTGCAAACAGCGTTTAATGCAGGGGCAAAGATATGGTGGAAAGAGGGGATTTGCAAATGAGTACCCGGCGTTAGTTATTAGAGGTTAGTAGTTAGAGGTTTTTAAGAGTACCTTGATTGATGTGCAAATTTTGGATTAAAATATTGATCTTTCATTAGAATGATAAAAGTGCTGTAATCATAAATAAGCAGTTGGCACATTTAACCTAAACTCAGAAACATCTATTATCACTAGATGTGGACGAAACCGCTTTGGGGAAACAACACATTTACTGCAATTTAAAATACCAAATAGTATGACAGATCATTCAAAAAGCCATGGATTGAAGTATGCCTCTTCATTTACTAATTATCTATCCTATT
>JAZKGH010000242.1:0-34255 GCA_040386055.1 Bacteroidota bacterium | reverse complement strand
TACCTCTGCCAAGTCTCTGGCAAGTGCCATCCAAATACCGGGAATCAATAAAGCAAGAATGATATAATGGAATTGTATTTTCCAATACTCCAGTAATTTTTTGACACCAATAAGATAGAATATAAAACAACCGATATTGATCAATACCAACATGAACGGAACAGCCCAATCGGTTCCTCCAATACTGAGTAACCAAGTAACTACTGGATAAAAAATTCGTTGTTGTCGATATGCCGGTGCACTGACGGTAATTCCACGGTAAGGGTTATCAGTATTAAAGGGGGCGAGCGCATACCGATAATAATATTCTCCGTCATAACTGTATCCCGGCTGCACTGTAATCTGAGTTGCCGACTGATCACAAGATTGACTTCCGGCAACAATAAAATAAGAAAAATCAAATCCTCCCATTGACCATCGCAACAACACGAACAATACGATAATAGCGCTAAAGATTTTAATAGTATGTTTTGACGTGGTTATCATTCAACTACTGTACTTTTTAACGCCCTCCCAATTCCTGATATTTTTGCATACACTGCTGAGCTTCCCGTGTTTTACCTTCTTTATTAAACACTTCCGCAAGTGCTCTGAACCCCATTGCATTTTTGCCATCCAATGATACAGCCATAATCAAATTTTCTTCAGCCTTTTTAAGAGAATTATTGTTCATGTATGATAGACCCAGATAGTAATAAATTTGAGGCACACTGCTTCCTCCCCGTTTGAGAGCATTCTCAAAATGTGTAATAGCTGCGCCAAAATTTCCTCTGGTGTATTCTAATCCGGCTGAATGGAAGTAACCATCTATATAATTGAACTTAAAGGTAGTTGCTATTTTGAAACAATCCATCGCCTTATCCAATTCCTGTTTAGCATTGTATACCTGTCCCAAATCGTCAAATGCAACATAGTTCTCCGGGAATATTTTAATCGATTGATTCAAAGCTATGACAGCCGAATCAAATTTTTGTGCATTGAACAATGCCATCCCCTTCATCCGGAAAGCCTCTTCATCCATAGGATTCCACTCGGCTGCCTTGGTAAAATAGTGGATTGCAGAATCAATTTTATTTGAATCGAGTGCCTGGTACCCTAGCGGCATATAATCCACTTCTCGTTTCACCACCACACATAAAGGAATTCCATCTGCTTTCACTTCATACACTGTTCCTTTAGGTGGGTATGCTCCATTCAATAATTCATTCTTTGAATAGGTGCGTGAAGTATAAATGGCATAGTCCCAAAATAACCTTTCTTCTTCATACTCACGTACCCACTGAAATTGGATATCGGGATTGATTTTTTGCGCGTAATATGCTCCCGTTAAAGGTTCATTGTTAATGGCAACTACCAGCTTTCCGGTCGGATGTTGTTTGGCAATCCATTCGGCCGCTTCTCTACAAGAGTTGGAATAATAATCCATTTCATAATTGCCATATGCACCTTTTGTTCCTCCGACAATTTCATTGTAATACACTACTTCATTCGGATGATTCTTCACCATCCATATAGCCGGTAAGGACACAAATCCCAGTATTACAACAGTAATCACTGCATGCACAATCGTATTTTTATTTATCCGGAACAACGACTCCCAACCTAAGGCAGTAAGCACAATTAACGGAGGGTAAGTAAACATATAATGCCTCCATCCATTGTAATAATACATGCTTTGAACTTCGGCATATACAATTGGAAATATCAATACAAACAAGACAGCAAGTATGTAGGGATACGTGTTTGCGAAATTTTTCTTCCAGGCAAAACACAAAACTATCAACAATATAAATCCAACAAGTACTGATAGCGGAGCATTGATAATGATAAACTTCGGTAAATAATACCATGGCACATTTGCCATATACATGCGCACTCCTTCAAACAATTCGTGGTTGTATGTAAAGAACTCTGCACTAGTTGATTTTTGTAATGCCACAAACCAGTTTGACATTACGGCTTCTTGTCCGAAAGGCCACAATGATATCCCTACAAAATGCCCAATCAATACAATGGTTGTTCCTGTGATAAAATAGGGAAGCAACAATTTTGCAGCTTGCGAAAAACCCTTTTTGCGCGCGTACATAATGAGATTGATAGCCATGAACAATCCGGTGTATGCATAAAACACAATACCTCCGATACGGGAACCAATGGCCATTCCAATACCCACACCACACCAAAGCAAATAAGTGAATTTAGGAGAAGGCAAATTTTTGAGCACCTTAATCAGATAATATAAAGCCATGGCACAACCCGCTGCAAAAGGAATATCAGTAGGGTTGTTCATACTGTGTCCAAAAAAAACGGGACTGAATACAATCAATACAAATGCAATTAACCCGCTTCGCCAGGAACCAATTTCTTTGGCTGTCAGAGCTGCAAATAACATTGCCAAAAAACCATACAATGCATTTAAGAAATGCCGCGTTTCAAATTCGCCCCATAACTTTACATGCGTATTCATCCAAGCCGATATCACGTTAAAATGTTCTCCGTAATACCTAAATTCATTCGTGGTTGACGTTTCGCTTAAGGCTGTTTTATCCTTACCATCCGTTTCAAAATACTTTAGCATATCATACCCGTATATATTATGTCGCTTAGCATCCCAGCTTATTCCATAATCGAAACTCAAACGCGGTAATAAAATGAATCCTGCAAGCACCACAAGCAAAAATGCCAGACGTGTAAACGGATGGTTCCCTGAACTAGTCGGTGTTTGTTGCCTGTTGAAAACTTCACCTACAAACCAGTTGAAGCGTGATGTTGCAGCAGTTTTCACAATACCCGCTAAACGATTGAATGCAGGCGCATTTTCCTTTTGTGTGAGTGCATATTCACGAAAAGGAACGACCTCATATGCTGCTTTACACAACAATGTTAATTGTGTTGTATAGGTTGATGAAAAATAATTGGCAACGGTTTGTTTGTCGAAAAACACAAACTGATGAGTATAATCTTTGATTGGAAGTGGCAGACATAATTGGCCTATAAAATTGTATAAACATTTTTTTGCTTTCGTGGTAAAGGGCGTTTGCAAACTTCCCGATTGTTTATTGAATCCACCTACATATACTCCGGGCTGAGTAATCGCTTTTTTATTCGATTGAAAAGAATTCAGTACCGTTGAAAGATTAGTAACTGTATCATCGGCAACAAAAATCCATTGTGCTTTACTTGTATCCAACGCTGTGTCTAATGCTTCTCCGAACGTTACGATTGCACACCGGTTTTTCGCAGTAAGCTCCGCAATATCCTTTTGCCCGGCCAAAGCTGCAATACCTTCTTTGCCCACAATCACCAATTCCACTTCACCTTTTGCCCTGTTTAGTACCGATGCAATCTGCTTTCCTATAAACTCAGTATTGTTGCCGGTTGCATATACTACACACAAAAGGTCATTTGATGGAGTAACCTGAGATTCGGTTTGGGAGGTTGTTTGTTTCTGTTTTTTCATCTTCGAAATAACTTGCCGGTTTTTAGTTACGTATCTAAAAATTTAGGTAACGAAACTATAAAAAATGAGGTAAGCAACACCATTTACTCTTAATCCTTTTGTTAAAAATTAGGTTATACCCCCTACCCTCTTTTGATTAATCGGCTATTTTACTGACAATTACGCCTAAAGCTGATCTTCCCCCGCATTTTCCGTATTTGAAAAAATATGTTATCCTTGCGTGATTTTATGAATACAACCAAGCAAACAAAACGCGTAGCTGTAATTGGTGCAGGACCTGCAGGCATTACTTGTGCTTATCAATTAGCCAAGCAAGGCGTTGAAGTTCATTTATACGAAGCTGCACCGCAAGTGGGTGGTTTAGCAAAAACCCTTGATTTATGGGGACAAAAAGTAGATTTGGGACCGCACCGTTTTTTCAGTGACGATACCCGGGTAAATAAATTATGGCTCGAAGTAGCAGGCCGCGACTACCGCATGGTGGATCGTTTGACACGCATCTATTATAAAAATAATTTTTACTACTACCCGGTTAAAGCATTTGATGCATTGAGCAAATTGGGCTTGTTTACCTCTGCCATTTGTGTGTTGAGCTATTTTAAAGAAAAGTTATTCCCCACCAAACAAGACGGCACTTTTGAAAGTTGGGTAACCAATCGTTTCGGAAAACGTTTGTACGAGATCTTTTTTAAAACCTATACTGAAAAATTATGGGGCATTAAATGTAACGAACTGGATGCTGACTTTGCTGCGCAACGCATCAAAAAATTCTCTCTGGGTGAAGCCATGAAAAGTGCTTTGGGCATTGGCGGCACCAAACATAAAACACTTGTCGATCAGTTTGCATATCCTACCGGTGGAACAGGAATGATTTATGAGCGCATGGAGAAATTTGTTAACGCTAACGGTGGAAAAGTACTGTGCAATACACCTGTAAAACGTGTATTAAAAGATGGAGATACTGCCAACGGTATTGAGCTGATGACCAGTGAGGTGGTGAACTATGATCACGTGGTATCAACCATGCCTTTTACTATTATGGTAAAACAACTTCCCGGCATTCCGCAACAGATTGTTGATTTTGCCAACAAACTTTCCTTCCGAAACACAATTTTGGTTTACTTACATATTGATGGTAAGGATCTATTCCCGGATAACTGGTTATACGTGCATTCAGCAGATGTTGAAACCGGTCGTATTTCCAACTTCCGCAACTACGTTCCTGAAATCAATATGGGTAAGGAAACCACCATTGTAGCAATGGAATACTGGTGTTATGATGCAGATGACATGTGGAGCATGAGTGAAGCAGACCTTATTGAACTGGGCAAAAAAGAACTTATCAAAACAGGCTTGAATAAAGGTGCACCGATTATGGAAGGTCATGTATACAAAATTCCGCGTTGTTATCCTGTGTATAGCAACAATTATAAAGATGTGTTGAAACCGATTGAAAACTATTTAAGCAGCATCAACGGATTAAGCGTAATAGGGCGTTATGGAGCGTTTAAGTACAACAATCAGGATCATAGTATTTTGATGGGATTGCTAGCTGCTGATAATATTGTAACCAATGCAGGTCACAACCTGTGGGATATCAATACGGATTATGACAACTACCAGGAACGATCAACCATTACTGCTGCAGGATTAAGCAACGAATAAGTAAATACTTGCCACAAGTTTCTTCATAGTGTTATCTTAGCGTTTTCAATTTTTTTGAAATAAGAGATTCATGCAATTCAAAGACATATACGGACAAGAACAGCTAAAACAAAAGCTGATACAAACAGCTAACAGCGGACGTATCAGTCATGCGCAGTTGTTTTTGGGGCCTGAAGGTTCGGGAACGTTGCCGTTGGCTATTGCATATTCGCAGTACATCAATTGTTTACAACCCACTGAAACGGATAGTTGCGGGGAATGTACTTCATGTGTGAAATTTGCCAAACTCATTCACCCTGATTTGCATTTTACCTTCCCCACCATTGCTGTTGAGAAGAAAAAACTGAGCAATGATTTTATTCAGGAATGGCGGGAAGCCTTTGTGGCAAATCCATATATTTCAGAACTCCAATGGCTATTGAAACTGGATGATGAGGGGAAAAAACAAGGCAATATTACAGCCGAAGAATGTCGCGATATCATACGTAAACTCGGACTCAAATCATACGAAGCAAAATACAAAACGGTAGTGATCTGGCTGCCCGAGTATTTACGTTTGGAAGGAAATATCATTCTGAAATTATTGGAAGAACCACCTCCGCAAACCTTGATTTTATTGGTAGCACAGGATGCCGATAAAGTAATTGCCACCATCTTATCACGAACCCAGATTGTACGTGTACATAAGTTACAGGATGAAGATGTGGCACAAGCACTCATCAATGATTACCAGGTTGCCGAACAGGAAGCACTCACCCTTGCACGCATCTCAGAAGGAAACCTAAGCATGGCACTCACCCTCATCGAGGCTGGTCGCTCGGATTATCATAACTTGTTTGCCGAGTGGATGAGAGCCTGTTATGGCAATAAAGTGGAAGATCTCGATAAATGTGTTGCCAAGATTACAGGAACCGGCCGGGAGTTTATCAAGAGCTTTATCGGATACTCATTGCACATGCTACGTTCTGTCTTTTTATATCACTATGCAGATACCTCACTTATTAAACTAAGTGCCGAGGAAAAGGATTTTATGCAAAAGTTTGCCTTTACCATGAACGGTGACAATTTACCTGATATCACCAAGGCCCTTAATGAGGCTACTTTCCATGTAGAGCGCAATGCCGACCTTAAAATTACCTTTTTAAATCTTTCTTTGTATATTGGCTCCCGTTTGAATAAGCAGCAAAAAGCTTAATCAGGAGATTTAGTTTATTTTTAACCTTCGTCATTCAGCTAATATTCTGAATGTGTATAATATAGAAACAATAAGATGGGATGTGGATCAGGTGGATGTTCATCAGGTGGTTGTAGTACCGGTGGATGCAGCAAATTAAATACGTATGATTGGTTAGGCATCATGGAGATGCCTGCATATATGAAGGCTTTTGACGTAGTTGAAATTCGTTTTAAAGGCACACGCAAAGAGTTTTATAAAAATGTAAACAACCTCGATATCACCCTTGGCGACATGGTAGTGGTGGAAATGGAAAACGGTTACGATATCGGACATGTAGCCACAAAAGGTGAAATGTGTAAGTTACAATTGCGCAAAGCGGGCCTCAATGAAGAAGGAGAATTCCGTAAAATTATGCGCAGAGCAACCGATGCGGATACTACTCGATTCAAGGAAAACAAAGAACTTGAAGTTCCTACCATGTACAAAGCCCGTAGTATTTCGATGGAACTGGGCCTAAGCATGAAGTTGAGCGATGTGGAATACCAGGGCGACAGACGCAAAGCAACATTTTATTATACTGCTGAAGACCGTGTGGATTTTCGCGAGCTTATTCGCAAACTGGCCGACTCATTTAAGGTACGCGTAGAAATGCGTCAGATCGGTTATCGTCAGGAAGCAGGACGTTTGGGAGCCATTGGTTCATGTGGACGTGAATTGTGCTGTTCAACATGGTTAACGGATTTTAAGCTGGTGCAAACCAATGCAGCCCGTTACCAAAATTTATCTTTGAATCCTTTAAAACTTTCCGGTCAGTGTGGTCGCTTAAAATGCTGCCTGAATTATGAGTTGGATACTTATATGGAAGCCTGGAAAGAGTTTCCGGAAGAAGACAATATGCGTTTGGAATTCACTTCCGGTGCATACAAACTCGTAAAAACTGATATCCTTAAAAAGATGATGTGGTTTATGCCGCTGGATATGATTGGTGGCGAATGGGTAAACCTGGATGTGAAAAAAGTAAAGGAATACCGCGAGGCGAATAAACGCGGTGAAAAACCTGAACTCGAAATCAGAAAAATAATACCGAAAGTGATAGAGTTTGAGTTTAAAAACGATATGGGAACGGAAAGCCTGACCCGATTGGATGAACGTAGCAAACCGAAACGCAGTAACAACAACAAAAATAAAAACCGCAATAACCGCAATACCCAAAATACTGCGGATACAAAACCTGCTGAAACGCGTCAAAACAACCCACAACAAAATCGTGGTCCGCAACAGCCGCGCGATAATCAACAACCGCGCGAACCACGTCCGCAACAGAACAAACCGCAACAAAACCGTGGCCCTCAACCGCCACGCGAACCACGTACGGATCAGCCAACACGTGAGCCTCGACCGCAGCAAAACAAACCACAACAAAACCGTGGTCCACAACAGCCGCGTAATGACCAGCCACCACGTGAGCCACGTCCACCGCAAAACCGTGGTCCGCAGAACAATCGTCCGAACAGAGATCCGAATCCTAACAACGATAACACTACCAAAGAGTAAATTAATATGAAGTTTTGGAGCAATCTCTTTTGGGTAGCAAGTATTATAGTGCTGTTTGTTTCGTGTGATCCGGGTCGCGTGTTTGATGATAACAAATCGATTCCCGGCAACGCCTGGCATTTTAAAAACACCGTTCCATTTGAGGTGCAGGTAACCGATACCACTAAGTTCTACAATGTGTATGTAAACCTGCGCATCAACTCCGATTACAAATACAGCAATATATTTATGTGGCTTAACACCACCAATCCGCAAAAGAAAATGGATCAACGCAGAATTGAGATCCGCCTTGCCGATGAAGGAGGAAAATGGTTAGGCAATGGCTTGGGTGATATCTACGATTACCAGTTTCCGGTGTTCCAAAAAATCAAATTTCCCAACAGCGGATTTTACCGTTTTGAGTTGGAACAAAACATGCGCGATGACACATTGATGAATGTGAAATCCGTTGGTGTGAGAGTGGAGATGGCTGAGTAAGCGTCTGGCTGAGTTTGCCCAAGAAAATTCAAATAATCATTTCACACCTTTCATCGATTGTATATTATCAACTGTATCCGACTATAAAATAAAATTGTGTTCGTCATTACGTGATAAGAATAAGATAACTATTCAAACTTCAAAGCAGCATCGGTCAATCCTATTAAGAATTTTAGGAGGCATGAGTACAATGTTTAATTCTCAAGAAAACGGTCAATCACAGTACAATTGTGATAATACACAAGCATTAATCGGCTCTCCACTTTATTCTATAACACCTTATATTACAAGCTAATTGAGATTTTAAGACCCGATTTTTATCCCATTCCCTTACCTTCGCTAATTGAACCATCCGAATTTGAAACGTGTACAAGAAGATCAGGATTCATATAAAGCTACTTATCTACCAGTTTACGCGACAGCGTCATAAGTATATCAGCGATAAAAATTTCCTCATTATCGCTGCTATGTGGGTAGGATTGCTTGCCGGTATTGCTGCTGTTATTCTCAAAGCATTTGTTCATTTTTTGCACCACACACTCGAAAGCGGATTTAACGTTCGCTATGAAAACTACTTCTATCTTATCTATCCGCTCATTGGTATTTTATTGAGTGTATTGTATGTTAAAATCTTCCATAAAAAAATTGTATTCGACAAAGGGTTGAGCAGTATTATTTATGCCATCAATAAAAAGTTCTCCAATATTGAATTGCATAAAACGTACTCGCATGTCATTACCAGTGCACTCACTGTAGGTTTCGGAGGTTCTGCAGGTTTGGAGGCTCCTATTGCTGTTACAGGATCTGCGTTAGGTTCTAATACTGCTAAAAACTTATTGATGAGCAAAGCCGATCGCACCTTATTATTGGCGAGCGGTGCGGCTGCAGGTGTTTCAGCCATCTTCGATAGTCCCATTGCAGGAGTGGTATTTGCCTTTGAAGTATTGCTTACAGAGGTTTCCATTCCCGCATTCATTCCGTTACTGATTGCTTCTGCAACAGGTGCAGTTGTTTCAAAACTCTTTTCCAGCGGAAAGATTTTTTACCTCGCAACCGATTCCTGGAATATTGAAGCTATTCCATTTTATGTAGTGTTGGGAGGATTGTGCGGATTTCTTTCCGTGTATATGATTCGCAGCACCCTTGGGATGGAAAGTTTTTTGAATAAACGGAAAAACCCTTACACCAAAGCCATAGCAGGAGGTGTTGCTTTGGGAGTGCTCATTTTTATCTTCCCTCCATTGTATGGTGAAGGGTATGGAATCACCAATAAACTAATGGCGGGTGATTATAAAAGTTTGTTCAACAACAGTTTGTTTTTTAAATACCAGGACAGTACCCTTTTCTTGTTAGGCTTTACTGCAGTAATTATTTTAGTTAAAGTATTTGCTGCATCCATTACCGTAGGTTCAGGGGGCAATGGCGGAATTTTCGGGCCATCATTGTTCACGGGCTCATTGCTTGGTTTTTGGTTTGCACACGGGGTGAACTATACACGCATCACGGTTTTAAATGAACAAAATTTTATTGCAGTAGCAATGGGTGGATTGATCAGTGGTGTATTGCATGCTCCGCTCACAGGTATCTTTTTGATTGCTGAAATAACCGGGGGCTATATCCTATTTATTCCGCTGATGATTGTATCAGCCATGTCGTATTTTATTGTGCGTTACTTTGAACCCAATTCCATTTACACTAAAACCTTAATTGAACGTGGGTATATCATTTTGGATAAAGACAGCGCATTGCTGAGTGAACTGAGCATCAGTTCGGTGGTTGAAAACGACTTCTCTACCTTGGCTCCTCGTCAAACCCTGCGGGAGTTAGTGGCAACAGTATCCGCTTCTACCCGCAACATTTTTCCGGTTGTAGATAAACACAACAAACTGGTGGGCATTATTACCATGGATGATATCAGGGATGTAATGTTTAAACAAAACCTGTATGATAAAATACGGGTGAATGAGTTGATGAGTATTCCTAAAATTACGGTGAGTGTTAATCAAAAAATGGAGGAGGTAATGAAGTATTTTGAGGAGTATGAAGTATGGTATATTCCGGTAATGGATGAAGAGGAACAATACGTAGGATTTCTTTCCAAAACAGTTGTATTGCATCAATACCGCGAACGCTTGATCGAACAGGCTGAATAGGGTTCCTATGCACTATGTTAAAAGCCGCAGATTACACAGATTAATATGAGTTGTCACATGAATACTGTGTAGTTAAATATGCTCACATGCCATCATTCCTTTCTTCAGAAATGAATTTGCGTAATCTGCGGCTTTAACATACTATTTTGCGTCTAACGTATTAATGTAACATTGCCTTTTTCAGTGAAGCTGAAATTACCAACGTACCTACCCTTTACAATCCACACAAACACTCCTGTAGTTGAAGGTTGCCCTGCAAATGTTCCGTCCCATGATCCGTTCTTATCATTGGTACTGAATACCAAACTTCCCCAGCGGTCATATACTTCAAAAAGGTATTCATCATCTAATACGCCTTGCAAATACGGTTTAAACTTGTCATTTACGCCATCATTATTAGGTGTGAATGCACTGCCCACATACAACTTTCCGCCTTTGATCACATGAACCAGTTCCGGTCGTGTGAGGGAGTGCAAACATCCGTCTTTTGACATTGCAATCAATGTTACAGAATACTTGCCTTCGTCCGGGAAGGTATATCCCGACTCCCGGCTACTATCTGTAAAATAGGTTCGGCCATCTAAACTAATTCTCCATTTCCACGCGACTGCATCACTCGAAAGATCCACCAACGAAACCGTTGAGTTGGGCAAAACAAGATTAAGAGGTGTGGCATAAAAGTTTGCCCTAGGCAATGCAAACACTTCAATGATGGCATCCTTTCTCACCTGCCCTATTCCACCGGGGCCTGTACCACGTAAAAATGCTCCGTACTTACCCGGATACCTGAAGGTGATTTCAGGATCCTTAAGTGTTGATTTTTGTCCATCATCAAATGTCCATTCAAAGGTATCTGCATACAGTGATGTATTGGTAAATTTCACTGTAAGCGGGCTGCAACCTTGCGGAGGATCAAATGTGAAATCAATTTCAGGTGGGTGTGGTTTGATACGAACAGTATTGGTCAAAGTATCGTAACAGCCATTATTGCTGCGCACCACCAAACGGGTTGCAAAATTTCCGGAATCACTAAAGGTATGAGAAGGATTTAATTCGGTCGATTCGTTGCTGGAAGAACTTGCCGGATCACCAAAATTCCAGTGATGTGTTAATGACCCCCCACTGATAAATGACATATTGGTAAACTGGATTGTTGAATTAGGCAAAGCAATATCCGGTGGTGATGAAATGAAATTGGCAGTAGGCACTTCAAATACATTCACATGATTGTTTTTTGTTGCTGTATCGGTGCATCCAAATGCATCATAAACAATTAAGGCTACGTTATAACTCCCGGTACTGTTATACCTGTGTGATGGTGTAGTAGCCGGTGAACCCGTACCATCACCAAACAACCAAAAATAACTCAGGGCATTCTTTGATAAGTTGGTAAAGTCAACATCCACATTTGAACAGTTTGATCCTCCGGTTGAAACAAAAGCCGCACGCACCAATGGTTTTACGGTTAAAGGTTTTGTCAGACTGTCTTTACACCCCTGATTGGTTGTGGCAATCAATCTTACAGTATAGTTTGTATCTCCTTCCAATGAGGTTCTGAAATAGAGTTTAGGTGCAAACTGAGTGGTCACAATTTGATCGGATTGTTTCCATAAGAAACCAAATGCTCCCTGTGTTGAATTGATAAGACTATATTCCGCGGTATCGCAATCAGTTGTTTTGGTGAGTGTATAATTTACAAGTGGCAATGGATACACTGTAATATTTCTTTTGGCCGTATCCATACATCCGCTACTCGAGTACGCTTTTAACAGTACCTGAAAGTTTTTATCAGCTAAAGCAACATCGTTGGTAAATGTTTTTGAAGGATTAACGGCAACATCGGTAGATGCATCTCCAAAATCCCATTCATAGGATACCGCACGTTGCGAGGTATTGGCAAATGACACAGGATAGGGAGTACAAGCCGGAACCACATTCGCAAAAGATGCATCCGGAACGGGATTGACTTTGATATTTTTATACGCAGTATCCTTGCATGTTGCGGGAGACGTAACGATTAAACTTATGGTATACGTTGTATCCCGGGTTATCGGTCCCGAAAAGGTTATAACAGGGTTAACCGCATTTGAGGTGTTTCCATTTCCAAAATTCCAGTTGTTGGATGCTCCACCAATAGATGCATTGTAAAACGAAATATTTCCGGGATTACAGGTAGAATCATTCGATGTGGTAAAGATGGCTTGAGGCAGATATCGTCCGGTAATGCTTTTACGTGCTGTGTCACTCACACATCCAAATGCAGAACGTGTAATTAAAGAGGCCTCATAAATAGTATCAAAATCTGAGTAGGATTGATAGGTATGTGTAGGAGATAGAATGCCGGTTGAATCATTATCCCCGAAAAACCATCTGTTCGTTGCATTGTTAATTGAGGTGTTCGTAAACAAAACATCAAACGGGCCGCAACCACTGTTTTTATCAACAGTAAACGATGCTGTTGGTTGAGGATGCACAGCAATATTCTGCTGCGCTGTATCCTTACATCCATGCTCACTTGTTGCAAAAAGCTTTACGGCATAAGTTGTATCAATAGCGGAAGTATTTGTAAACTGGGATGTAGCGTTTTGTGTAACACTGCTAAAGCCGTTGGCAAAATTCCATACAAAATTCATGATGGCAATAGAGCCCGTGTCATTAGGATAAGACCCGTTAGTGAACGATACCATTAACGGACTACAACCTGATGTATCAGTGGCCGTAAACAGCGACTTCGGTTTAGGATAAACCTGAATTGTTTTTTGCGAAGTATCCCTGCAACCAAACTCACTTATGGCAATAAGCGATACACTGTAAAAAGTATCTTTTGCAGCATTTGCCATAAATGTAGCCGTGGGCGTTTTTTGCGCAGATGAATTACCATTGGCAAAATCCCAGTCAAAAGTCATTCCCAGACTTCCGGTAAAGTTGGATGTCGATTGATTATTGAAAGGTATTGTTAGCGGACCGCATCCATCTGTGAGCGTTGAAGTGAAAACAGATATAGGTTGAGGATATACACGTACAATTTGTTTCGCAGTATCGGTACAACCACTTATTGATATAGCCTTAAGTGTTGTAACAAAATCCCGGGTAGAAAGTAGTGTTGTGCTCACAAATTCTTTGCTTGGTAATGCAATAGTATCGGTAGTTCCATCGCCAAAATCCCATTCATATTTTTGGGCACGCAATGATGTATTTGTAAATACAGTATTTAAGGGTGTACACCCCGGTGTAATACTAGCAAACTGAGCAGTGGGCAGCGGATTTACCTTAACGGATTTAAATGCAGTGTCTTTGCACGTATAAGGTGTAGTTACAATGAGCCTTATCTGGTAAGTTGTATCTCTGTCGGCTAATCCCGTGAAGAGGGAAATCGGATTTAAAATAGGTGATGTAATACCGTTTCCAAAGTTCCAGCTATTGCTTACACCCCCCAAACTTTGGTTCGTAAATGCAATTGTTCCTGAACTACAAATCGAATCGGCACTCGAAATAAAATCTACATCAGGTAAATACCTTCCGATAATATTTCCTCTTGCCGTATCACTTGCACACCCGAAAACGGAACGGACCATTAATTTTATAGGATACACCGAATCAACCAATGGATAGGATTGAAACACATGCGGAGGTGTTGCCATTAAGGCAGAATCACCATCGCCAAAATACCATTTATAAGTTGACGCCAATAAAGAAGTGCTGTTAAACTGAACCGTAAACGGACCACAACCTTGAGAGACATTATTGGTAAAAGATGCTATAGGTAATGGGTGTGATACAATTTGTTTTTGCGTGGTATCCTTGCATCCATGTTCGCTGGTTGCAAATAACTTAATCGTATACGTACTATCAGCCAATGGCTGTGATGTATATTGGGAAGCTGCATCCTGAACGATACTGTTGAATCCATTTCCCATGTCCCACACAAAACTCATGATGGTAATACTGCCCGTATCATATGGTGTTGACGTATTGGTAAATGATGCTGTAAAAGGTGTACAACCATTAGTAGAAGAAGAGACAAAATCAGCTCTCGGTTTCGGATATACGCGAATGTCTTTATAAACCGTATCCACACAACCGTGTTCACTCAATGCAATTAACTGAACCTGATAAATTGTATCCTTGGTAGCATTTGAAACAAAACGTGCTGTTGTATCCTGTTGGGTTGATGTAACCCCGTTTCTAAAATTCCAGTTAAACGCCATGATACTAATGTTTCCGGTATCATTCGGAACAGAAGTGTTGGTAAAGCTAACAGGTAACGGACCGCAACCATTATCATTATTCGCCAGGAAATTTGCCTTGGGTTTTGGAAAAACCCTTAAGGTACTTTGACTGGTATCGCTGCAACCGTAACGTGATGTAGCAATCAGTCGAATGGTGTAGTTTGTATCCTGAACAGCAGAACCCATAAATACCTCAACAGGGTTTTTAGCAACGGCTGTATCACCGTTTCCAAAGCGCCACCTGAAGGTCATACTATCAATCGTTCCTCCAAACTTATGATTAGAAGTATTGGTAAACGTAACCGGCAACGGACCACAATTAGCCGTTTGATTTTGGGTGAAATTACTGATTGGTTTTGGAAAGACCTTGATGGTTTTGGAAAGTGAATCTTTACAGCCCGGGCCGTTGAAAGCAATCAACTTAACCTGGTAAGTACTGTCATTTAAAATTGATGCAACATACGTTGATGATGTATGAATACTGTTATTACTTATTCCATTACCCAAGATCCACTGATAAGATGTTGCACCTGAACTTCCATTGGTAAAATTCACATCCAATGGACCGCAACCACTATCAATACTCGTGGTGAAAATAGGATTGGGATTGTTAATGGTTTGCAATGTTTTCTGAGCAGTATCGGGCCTGCAACCAAAAGCCGTTGTTGCTATTAAGCCCACTACAAATGATTGTCCGCTGGTTCCTATTAACGTATCGGGTCTGCTTGTTGCAACAGACGTATTGTTTCCATTTACACGCCATATATAATTATCGGCAAGTATGGAGGTATTAGTAAACGTGAATGTTTTAGGTGCACATGAAAGGGTATCATTCACCGTAAAACGCGCAACCGGAAAAGGCCGTGAGTTAACTGAAAGAGATGTTGAATCCTTACATCCCAATGCTGTTGTGGCAATCATTTTTACTGCATACGCACCGGTATCTACATAAGCTTTTTTGAGACCTGACAAGCTCGATGTTGTTGAATCTGTTCCATCCCCAAACACCCAACGGTAGCTATTAGCACCCGTTGTGGTATTGTTGAATGTAAATGAATCGAGCTTGCATTTATTGGCTACACCGGATGATGCAGCAACACCTGGTAAAGGATTCACCGTAACACTAATGGAATCGGTATTGAAACAATTATTGTTGGTACCTACTCTCAACTTTACTTTAAATGTACTGGCCGATGGAAATGGATACCGTGGATTTTTTGTAATACTATCAGGCGTTCCATCGTTATTAAAATCCCATTGCCACTGCGTAATTGTGTTTGCGTTTGTGACGGTTGAACTATCAAAAAATTGTGTGAACTGACCGAAACACAAATTGCTCGCAACAAGTCTTGCATCAGGTAATGGATTGACTGTAATATTTTTGGTAGTAGTTGTTGAACAATTAATGCTGTTGTTCACTTTGTATGTCACCACATATGTTGCGGGTGAAGGAAACCTGTAACTGGTATCTTTACCCCTTGCCGTGTCGGTGATACTTCCGCCAAATGTCCACTGGTATGAAATGAGCGGAGAACCACTACCCGTTGTATCACCTGTAAACACAACCACTCCCGTATCACATAAAATGGCAGGACTGCTTACAATATTGAGTTTAGGGGCAATTTTTACATTAACTGCAGCCGTATCAAAATCCACGCAACTTTTGTCGGTGGTTATCCTAAGTATTGCCTGAAAAACACCATCCGTATTGTATACATATTTAGGAGCTGATGCTGTTGAACTATCATTGGGTGTACCTCTGAAATACCATTTGTAAGCTGTAATCACATCTCCTGAGGCCAGCGTTGACGTATTGGTAAATGCCGTTGAATCACCGCGGCATACTGATGTTGAAGTAAACGATGCTACCGGTAAAGTACTTATCCGGATAACCCTGAAAGATGAGTCTGTTCCGCAGGTATCTGATACAATCAGCCAAACGGTATCTACACCCGGAGTATTATACAAAATTGCCGGAGGTATCTTTTGTGTAGAGGTATCTCCTCCTTTAAACTTCCATAAGTATTGTGCACTGCTCGTCCTGATATTGGCAACCGTACTATTCAAATTTACCGTATGAGGCACACACCCATTCACGGCTCCCGTAATGGTAATGGAGGGTTTGCCGTACACCTGGATAGAGGTATTGGCACTATTGTTCCCGGGACATTGAGAATTGGAAACTGTTAAGTTAGTTGTAAAGGTTCCGGTATTATTATAAATAACCGTAAAGGTAGAATCAGTTCTGTTGGCAATACCCGATCCCGTTCCAAATGTCCAGGCGCGACCATTACCAATTCCAATAGAAGTATCGGTATACGTAACGGAGAGAGGAGCACAACCAATTTTGGGATTTGCTGTAAAACCTGCAAGAGCTGTACGACTGATAATAATAGGAATTGTGATCGAATCAATACCGCACGCATTACTGTCAATCAATCGTATAAACTGATTTCCAAAACCCGGGAACGTGATCGTAACCGGTGCTTTACTGCTCGTCCATCCGATAGTTGTATCGGCTGTACGCCAAAAATACTTATCACTACCCACGCAATTATTAACCGATGAATTGGTAAACGTATACGTACGGCTGGCTGTACAAAGTGGAGTTGGAAGCGTAATTGCAGCCTGCGATTTATTATACACATTCACCTCACCCGATTTGGTATTGGTAATGGGCGAACCACACTGGGGATTGTTAATGGTTAAACTGATTGTTTTAGGGCAGGTAGCCAAAGCTGTACTCAACGGATACGTAAATTGAATGGTATCATTTGCCCGCGTATAATCTCTTACAAATACACCTCCGGGTACACCAAAATCCCACGTTAATGTGGTTCCCGGAAAAGCATACACCGAAGAATCTTTATAGGTAATGTTTAACGGAGCACAACCCACATATGTTCCACCGGTGATCGGAAGAATGGATGCATTGGGTGGTCTGAAATTAAAAACGGTACCTGTAATGGTATCCTTACAACCCAAACTGTCTCTGGCAATTTTGATAGTATATTGATTGAGGTTATTGTAGGTATGACTCACCATACCACCTGCTGTTAATATCACCCCCGTATTGTTGGCAGTTGTATCGCCCCAGATGATGGTATAATTGAGCAGGGCATTGGGCGATGAAAGATCAACCTGAAACGCGTTTGGGCCGGCCGGATTTAAAATACAATTGCGGAATATCGGAGCTGTAGATGGTGTTCCGTTGCCATCGTATATCCGTGGAAGACTTCCTCCTGTAACCGTAAATGCCCGTGTTTTGGACGAGTCAACACAACCGCCTGGTGTTCTGGCAATCATTCTTATAGTATAAGTACCCGGACCGGGTGCCATGTACGTGCGTGGAAGCGTGTTCACCACACTGTCAAAAATAGCACCGCCTACAATTCTGTAACTATAAGTTGTTGTTGCGGCCAGCGTTCCGGTTGATAAATTAGTAAATGCAACTGCTCGCGGATACGAGCAACCTACGGGTGGTGTTATCGTTGGTAAACTTGTTGTTAAGTTCGTACATTGTGCTGATACTGTGCCTCGAAAGGCTGTAATAGCTATACACAACAAGGCAACAGACCAAAATCTATATGTTTGGGGAGTTAACATAGTTGCGCAATATATGCCATCTATACTGAATTACATACCACTTACATAATGATAATACGTATTTTTTTCTCGGAATCAGGCGATTCCAAGAAATGGCGGGGGAAGGCCTCTTCATTGTAAAATTTTTAGCTGTTTTTTTTTGCGAACCAACATCAGGCCGTCTCTAATGGGTAGTAGAATATTTTCCACACGTTCATCTTCCTGCACCCGAACATTTACGGCATGCAGTAACTGCGTATCTTTATCTTTGATCAGCTCATTTTTATCTACCACTTTTCCACTCCACAAAACATTATCCAACAAGATATAGCCTCCGGGATTTAATTTCTCCATCGCCATTTCATAATAGCGCATGTAATTGGGTTTGTCGGCATCAATAAAAATGAGATCATAAGTATGCGGCAGTGTTTTTACAATATTCCACGCATCACCGATAATGTGTTGAATTTGTCCCTCCATTCCTGCTTTGGTAACATAACCATTCACCATATCTTCACGCTCAGCATTCACATCAATGGTAATAAGCTTCCCTCCCTCGCGTAATCCTTCTGCGAGGCAAATAGCTGAATAACCCGTATACGTTCCAATCTCCAGAATCATTTGGGGTTGAATCATTTTACTGATCATACTTAACAAACGGCCCTGAAAATGTCCGCTCAGCATCCTTGGCTGCAACACATTTGCGTGGGTGTCCCGGTTAAGCTGTGTCAGAACATCACTTTCAGGCGAAGTGTATGCATCGCAATACTGTTGTATGGTTTCGTTAATGATTTCCATTGGGTTGGGTGTGTGAGAGTTATTAGGTTACTGAGTTATTGGTTATTCAGGACTTGAGGTTGCGGGTTATTTATTGCGGGTTGCGAGTTGTTGGTAGTCCACAGTTTATTTTCTTCATTTGATCTTGAGATTCTTCTTGCATACTCTCCTCCTTGCATACTTTCTTCTTAGTGCCCTTTCTTCCTCCCTTAATTTTTGTGTCTTCGTGTACAAAAAAAAATTGGATTGTAGTTCGTGTTCTTATCCGTGTTTTACGGTATCATGCATAAACTCAAGAGACGCAACCATGGTTTCGAGTTGTTGTTTTTCCAACTCTGGAGTTGGCATTCCTTTCATCGATGTTTGAATGGTATAGGTAAGTAATACTACTTTATCACTGTGTGCTGTAGCCCAGTAGTACACCGTGAAACTGCTTCCGTTTACATCATGCTCTTTTACAAAATGTACAAACCTGTTCTTTCCTGCAGCCAGTAATGACGGGCTAAAGGCTTTGTTCTGGTTGTATACTTCCTCTAATATTTTCACACCCGCATCCTCGCCTTTATACTCGTTGTCAATAACAATGATGCGTACCACTCCACTGCCACCCGCATCATTCGAAAAAATATATTGTCCCGATTCATCCGTTTCCTGTTTCCAATGACTTGGATATTCGATTGCAAAAAATCCATACAGAGAAACAAACCGTTGCGTTGTGGGTGTTGTCATATTTTATTTAATAATAGTTAGAGTAACGTATAGATTATCCAAAATTGATTTCGGTGCTGTCACCAATATTTAAACTTTGTTTCATGCCAATAAATACAGCGTCATTTCCAATGAGCGAACGTTCCAGTATGGCGTATTCTATTTGGGCATACGGACCAATGATACTGTCTTTGGTAACGGCATAATTTAAAATTGCATTGTCGCCAATCGAAACATTTGGACCGATAATAGAATTGGTAATGACACAATTCTGTCCGATAAAAACGGGAGGAATAATGATGGTATTTTCGAAATGATATTGCGTAGTATCGTAATTCAAACGTTTCAGCAATGTGGCATTGGTATCCAGTAAAATTTCCTTTTTCCCGCAATCAAACCAATTATCTACATCCACCGTTTTCATCACCACACCTTCATCAATCATGCGTTGCAAGGCATCGGTAAGATGATATTCATTCTGGTTAGTGATCTTATTATTAATATTGAATTCTATCGCGTCAAATAACTTAGCGGTTTCTTTAATGCGGTAAATACCAACCAGTGCCAGATTCGATTTAGGTATCGATGGTTTTTCAACAAGGCGTTTGATACTACCGTCCGTATTGAGTTCCGCCACTCCAAACAATCTGGGGTCGTCCACTTTTTTTACACATAAAGTAGTGGTTTCACTTTCCAGTAATTGTTTAAGGTTTACATCAGCAATGGTATCACCCAGCACAATCAATAACTCATCATCATTAATCAATTCCCGTCCAAGCCAGATTGCATGCCCTGTTCCTTTTCCGGTTGTTTGAATCACAAAAGATGTTTTCACATTCGGATAGGTTGAGGTAATATAATTTTCAATCTTATCGCCCATGTAACCAATAACGAACACAAACTCCCGAATACCCGCTTCAATAAGTGCATCTATGATATGTGCCAGAATAGGCTTACCGGCAATAGGAATGAGTGCCTTGGGTTGTGTATGTGTATGCGGACGTAGGCGTGTGCCGATTCCCGCTACAGGTATGATTGCTTTCATAATTGACTTCAAATTTAATTGTACTTGACAATATAAATTTAATTATTAGCTTTGTACTACAAAGTACTTTCAAATGAAAAACATAACTGACATCGAAAATGATATTGCTTCCATCAAAGAAATCATGGAGCGATCGTCACGATTTATTTCGCTGAGTGGCCTTTCGGGAATACTTGCGGGCATCTATGGCTTAATCGGAGCAGCAATTGCCTACTACCTTATTTATTACCCCAACAGTCCTTTCGGATACAGATTTTATTACGTGAATGAAAGTGATATTGTCATTAAACTTTTTGTGACCGCAGTTGGTATTCTCGGAGCTTCCCTGCTTACCGGCTTTTTATTATCACAACAAAAAGCACGCAAACAACAACTCTCCTACTGGAATGCCAGCAGTAAACGTTTTCTGATAAATTTTTCCATTCCCCTTATCAGCGGAGGTATTTTCATTGCATGTTTAATTGTTCGCGGATATTTTGGAATTGCTGCTCCCGCATGTTTGCTGTTTTACGGATTGGCCCTGATCAATGGAAGCTCGTACACGCTTGGAGATATCAGGTATTTGGGACTTATTGAGATCGGATTGGGAATACTGTGTTCGTTATTTCCGGGCTACGGACTTATTTTCTGGGCTGTGGGATTTGGCCTTATGCATATCATTTATGGTACGTTAATGTATAACAAATACGATAAATGAAAGATTCGCTCGAACATTTTGATAAGGCTTTTGAAAGTAAGATCCGGTTGCAGATAATGTCGGTATTGCTTGCAAATGATGCCTATGATTTTAATGCATTGAAAGATGTGTTGACTATCACTGACGGGAATCTTGCCTCCCATGCTAAAGTTCTCGAAAAGGAGAATTATATCGTTGTCATCAAAAGCTTCAACGGAAAAAAACCGAACACAAAATACCAGGCCACTGCTTCGGGTAAAAAAGCTTTTCGCAAACACCTTGAAACACTCGAAAATTTAATTAAGAAACAACAGCCGTAATTTTTTTATATATACACTTTGAATTTCAAAGTACTTTTAAGCAAATAATCATGAACACCGAAAACACAACAACCATCATCTCCAGGTTTAACACCTGGCTTAAAGAATCTGTAATGGTCAAGCTTTTTTCCATTACCATACTGATTCTGTTTTTACTCATTCCCCAATCATGGGTGAACAGCATCATTGAAGAACGACAGGGCCGCCTCAATGAGGTGATGACTGAAGTTTCCGAAAAATGGTCATATGCACAGGATGTAACCGGCCCCGTACTTGTAGTGCCTTACAAAAAACAACACACAACACAAGTGCTGGTTGCGGGTAAAACAGAAGAGCATATTACCACAACAACAGAAGAAGCTTATTTCCTTCCCGAAGAATTGAAGATTAAAAGTGAGATCAATCCTGAAACACTTCACCGGGGTTTGTTTGATGCCATCGTTTACAATTCAAACACAACCATGAAGGGTTCCTTTGTGAAACCTGATTTTGGTGCGCTGAATATTGAAGACGAAAACATTCTCTGGAATGAAGCTTATGTAATGTTGGGACTTTCTGATCTAAGAGGAATTGGCGAAACACCTCTTATTTCCATCAATAACAAACAATATAAAACAGAGCCTTCATCCAACGTTACAGCTTCCTTGTTCACACGAAACATCGCAGGAAAAGTAAACGTTTCACCTAACGATAACATCCTTACATTTAACGTTAAACTTTCGCTGAAAGGCAGTAGCTATTTGTATTTCTATCCTATGGGAAAAACTACACAGGTATCTATTAACGGGAACTGGGGTAACCCAAGTTTTGATGGTGCCTATTTACCCGAAAGCAGAACGGTAACCGATGATGCATTTTCTGCAACATGGAAGGTGTTAAACTATAACCGCCCGTTCCCACAACAATGGTTGGGCACAGTAAACACATTGGCAGCAACTGCATTTGGCGTAAAACTATTACTACCGGTTGATCAGTATCAGCAAAGTACACGTACCGCCAAATACAGTATCCTGATTGTACTCCTCACCTTTGTTTCATTATTATTAATTGAGCTTATGGTGAAAATCAATATCCACCCTTTTCAATATTCACTTATTGGTGTTGCACTCGTTATTTATTACTCGCTGCTGATCTCCCTCTCTGAACATATCGGTTTTGATTTGGCTTATCTTACATCCTCCATTGCCATTATTGTACTCATTAGCACCTACTCCCTCTCCGTATTTAAATCGTACAAAATTTCAGTACTACTCTCTGTATTACTCACAGCCTTTTATACCTATATTTATATCTTAACCCAGGAACAGGATTATGCATTGCTATTAGGCAGCATAGGTCTGTTCATCATCATCGGTACATTGATGTACGTATCACGCGGTATCGATTGGTACAACCCGAAGAAAGTGCGAAGTGCTGAATAAAAAATCCGAATATTCAATCTCGAATTTCGAAATAAAAAGGAAATAAATAAATTTTAAAAGCTAAAACGTAATGCTCAAAATCAGGCCTTTCGAATTTTCGGGAGGCCTTTTCCATTCACATCACTAACATCATTAACATAAATAACACTATCAACAAATCACCAATAACCTAATAACTAAATAACCCATTAACTTTCATCACCTAATAACTCATTAACCCAATAACCTATTAACTCCATCAACTAATCACTCTTTTTATTAAATTGCGCGGCAGTAATACATACGACATGAAAAAAGACAAAATCATATTCGATCTTATTGAACAAGAACACAACCGCCAAGAGCATGGACTGGAACTGATTGCTTCCGAAAACTTTGTGAGCAAGCAAGTGATGAAAGCACAGGGCAGCGTGTTAACCAATAAATATGCAGAAGGACTTCCGGGCAAACGTTATTATGGCGGATGCGAAGTGGTAGATATTGTGGAACAACTGGCAATTGATCGTTTAAAGGAATTGTTTGGCGCAGCATGGGCAAACGTACAACCTCACTCGGGAGCACAAGCTAATGCGGCAGTAATGCTGGGTTGTTTGAATCCCGGAGATAAAATCCTAGGATTTGATCTATCACATGGCGGTCACTTAACGCATGGTTCTCCGGTGAATTTCTCCGGTAAATTATACAAACCCAGTTTTTATGGCGTAGAGCAGGAAACAGGATTGATCAACTATGATAAGGTAGAAGAAACAGCCAAACGCGAAATGCCGAAGATGATGATCTGCGGTGCATCTGCCTACTCCCGCGATTGGGATTATGCACGTTTGCGCGCTATTGCAGATTCGGTTGGAGCAGTGTTGCTGGCTGATATTGCACACCCTGCCGGAATGATTGCAGCAGGATTGTTAAACAACCCATTGCCACATTGCCACATTGTAACTTCTACAACACATAAAACATTGCGCGGACCACGTGGCGGTATCATTATGATGGGTAAGGATTTTGAAAACCCTTGGGGATTAAAAACTCCTAAAGGTGAAACCAAAATGATGAGCGCCATTCTGGATGGTGCCGTTTTCCCGGGTACACAAGGCGGACCATTGGAGCATGTGATTGCGGCCAAAGCAATAGCTTTTGGAGAAGCCCTAAGCGATGAATACAAAGAATACATGAAACAGGTACAGACCAACGCGCAGGCAATGGCCAAAGCATTGGTTGACCGTGGGTATAAAATCATTTCGGGCGGTACCGACAATCACTTAATGCTGATTGACCTGCGCAATAAAAATATCAGCGGTAAAGCTGCTGAGAATGCTTTGGTAAAAGCTGATATTACACTGAATAAAAACATGGTTCCGTTTGATGATAAATCACCGTTTGTTACTTCAGGTATTCGTATCGGAACGGCTGCAATCACCACACGCGGGTTGAAAGAAAAACACATGGAAAAGATTGTGAATTTTATTGATACCGTATTGATGAATCCGGAAGATGAAAAAACACTGAAAGACGTTCGCAAAAAAGTAAACAAGATGATGGAAGATTTTCCTTTGTATAAAGACTAGTTCGAATACATTCCTGAATACAGCTAAAAGGTAGTTGTCAGATATTTACCAATATTTGATAGCTACCTTTTTTATAATAACCTTCTCAATGTTAAAGGCTATGTACTGACAGTAGTCAGCTTAAAGGGTGACGCCTGTCATAAATTGAACAACCTATTATTTCGACTTTTGTTGTGAGAAAAGGTACTTCGGTACCTGAACGAATCAAATGCACAACAAAATTATTTTACTTTTATCCTTACCCTTAACCGCCTTGCTCATTTGGGTGAGCTGTGTAGGCTTATGCACGCCCGGTTTCTATGTTGCCGAAACTGCAATCTGGCAGGCTCAGGCCATAGGACAAGATATTTTTGATTTGTTTGTTGTAGTTCCGTGTTTGCTTATAAGCTCCATACTTGCTTACCGGAACAACAGGAACGCCACTATGATCTGGGGTGGTACAACACTTTACCTTACTTATACTTTTGTTATTTATTGTTTTGACGTGCATTTCAACAAGCTATTTGTTTTGTATTGCCTCACGTTGGGCTTGTCATTTTATAACAGTCTTTATTTTCTGTTCATACAATACAAAGAGCAAACTAAAGAGGATTTTAAAACCACTATTGCCTTGCGTTCCATTGCTGCATTTTTTATTATCCTCTCCGTATTATTCAATATACTCTGGCTTGCCGAAATTATTCCTTCCATCCTTCATAACACCGTGCCGAAGAGTGTTGCCGAGGGTGGCTCCTTAACCAATGCTGTTCACGTAATTGATCTTGCTGTTATACTGCCCGGCTTTTTCATCACAGCAGTTTTACTTCTTAAAAGGAAATCGCTGGGGCTACTTCTCACACCAATGTTTCTGAGTTTTTCCATACTGATGGCCCTTTCCATAGGGGTGTTGATGGTAGTAATGAAACTAAAAGGAGTGGAAGCCGATTTATCCGTAAGTGCAATGATGGGTATACTGGCTTTGATCGGTTTTACCCTGTTACTTTTCTTTTTTCAGAAACCCAAAACAACAACCACTTTATGAAAACTATTCTTAAAATTATCGTTTCGCTGCTGTTGCTTACAAACAGTATTGCAGCTATGTACGGAGGTGGTCATCTTACTATTCAACCGGATAGTATGTCACAGGATCTGCTGGAGCATACGCTCTTTTCCGATTACCTGCTTCCCGGCATTGTTTTATTCATCACAAACGGGCTCTTCAGCTTTATAGTATTGGGTTCAATCTGGCTGGATCATCTTAATTATTATTTCCTTATAATTCTTCAGGGTGCTGTACTCACCGGCTGGATTATCCTTCAGATCCTTTTTATTCAAAACATCTATTCTCTACATATCCTTTTAGGTTCGGTTGGAATTGCCCTTATGATTGGCGGAACACTACTATGGCTGATAGAGACAAGAATCAAAACAAGAGTGGTGGGCAGGTCCCTCAGTATCCCGAACTGGTTAATTGTCGAACTATCCAATCGGTAGGTTTCACACAGAGGACAGACATAAAAGTGATTGGCTGATGAAGTGACCGTTGATATGTGGTCGGTAAATTGCGTTAATATGTAATGGTGTAAATGTTTCCACTATGCACTTTGATTATCTAGCAACTAACATACCCACACAATTAACAAGTCAACTCATTTAACATATCAACCCTAAAATCTCCTGCATCACATATTAACTCAATTAACCCAATAACAAATAACTCATTAACTACTTACCCTTAATCGCCCACCGCAACTTTGCCGAACGCGCCCTCGGATTACTTCCAACTTCTTGCGCTGACGGCCTTATCGGATCAGGTGCTACTTCACTGTAAATACCTGCGCGGTGCATTGCCTGGAACGCTTTTTTCACCCTTCTGTCCTCGCCTGAATGAAACGAAAGAATGGCCACTTTTCCTCCTGGAGCAAGTGCATCGGGAAGTTTTTCTAAAAACGTATCCAATACTCCGAATTCATTATTCACTGCAATGCGCAATGCCTGGAAACTTCTTGTGCAGGCTTTTTTGATCTCATCTGTTTTACCCTGTTCCGGTAAATGATCAAGTGTTTCCTTTATGATATCTTTTAACTGGTTGGTTGTGTCAATAGGTCTGCCCTTTTTTAAATGGAATATAATGGCTGCGGCAATATCAGCTGCATAAGGTTCGTCCGAATTTTCTATAAGGAGTTCTTCCAGCTCTTCTTCTGTAATTGTTTTTAAAAAGGCTGATGCCGGTTTTCCTGTTTTAGGATTGAGACGCAGATCCAAAGGCCCGTCAGTCTTTAACGAAAACCCTCTTTCAGGGTTATCGATCTGCATGGATGAAACGCCCAGATCGGCCAGCACAAAATGCAACGGACCTGCTTCGGCAACTATCAGTTCAATATTGGAGAAATTCATTTTACGGGGTTGGAACACCTCGGGGCCAAAACCCAATGCCGCTAAGCGTTCGGTTGTTTTGGGTAATTCAAACGGATCAACATCTGTGGCATACAGCATGCCTCCCGGTATTAAACACTTTAGTATTTCGAGGCTATGGCCGCCATAGCCCAATGTAGCATCCAATCCCACCTGTCCCGGTTTCACCTGCAATATTTCCATGATCTCATCCACACAAATAGAACGGTGCATGCCCGCAGGTGTGCCACCTTTTTGCTTTACCTTTTCAATAGCATCTACATATTTTTCGGGTTGCAGTTCCTTGTATTTTTCCTTGAACGTTTTTGGGTGCGTTCCTTTGTACCGTATCCTGCGTCCGGGTTTTGGATCTTCGTTTTCCATTTGGTAAAATTAAGCATCTATGGTGTTCTTTTCTTCTCCGATCATGTTTCTTCCTTCTCCGTTGATGTTTTTTTCTTCTCCTTTGGTGTTTTTTGCTACTCCGTTTATGTTTTTTCCTGCTCCGGACATAGTTTTTCCTACTCCGATGATGGTTCTTCCTTCTCCGATCATGTTTTTTCCTATTCCATTCATGTTTTTTCCTTCTCCGATAAGGTTTTTTCTTCTCCGATGATGTTTTTTCCTGCTCCAAACAAGGTTTTTCCTGCTTCGAAGATGGTTCTTCCTTATCCTAAGGTGCTCTTTTCAACAGCAATCCTGCAAGATCATTCATGCTTCAATGTGGCTGCTATTATTAGTGTGTATTAGATGGCTTTAGGGATAGCATTTCTGTATAAATTACCATAGCCAGATCTTCTATAGGTTTATGCGATTGTGAGATATCAATAAATCTTGTTCTTTGGGTTAACTCCATGTATCTTTCAAACACTTCTTCGGTTTTTGCATTGTCTTCAAATCCTATTAGCTTAAAAACGGTGCTGCTCAGGTTTAGGAAATAATCACCGGCATTCAGTCCCATTTCATTTAGACCGAGAACTAATTTGATATGGATGAGATCGTCTTTGATGAGGGAAATGATGAGGTTTTGAGTGTTCATTGCGGGGTTTGTTATTTAAAGAAAGAAGATAATAATGTAAAGCTTTTCTGTACGAATGTAAATAATTGCTTTTAAAATTCAACCAATGAATAAAGATTCTGTGAACAAAATGCATCTTTACCTGAACTTTATGACAGAAAATCTGACAAGACATGACTAAACTCGGAAACTATCTTGCTAAAAGGTCGGTAAATAAATCGGAAGTTTCCCGGAGAACGGGAATAAGCAAACCCCGCATTAGTGAATTGACACTAAACAACGCTACGAAATTGAGGGCAGATGAATTGTATTTAATTGCATTGGCGATTAATGCTGATCCTTGTGAGATATTGGAAGAGGTTTGTGGGCATCTTAAGCTTGAGAAATAGGTTCAAATTTGATTTTACATCGCCTATTTGGCCTAAAAAAAAGAAAGAAAGTTCTGATAAATCTATTTATCAGAATTATCTGCAAAGCACATAAAATGTGCAGTTATCTATTGGATAACTGCATAGTAAAAAAACAAAATAATGTTATCAAACGAATTAAAATCGAAAATCAATAGACTTTGGGATAAGTTTTGGAGCAGAGGAATCACAAATCCAATTATAGCAATTGAGCAAATATCATACTTGCTTTTTATGAGAAGAATTGATGATGCTGATACTATTGAAAAAGCTAAAGCAACTTTTGCTGGAAAAAAGTTTCAATCCATTTTCGTTGGAAAACAAGATCATCGCTGGTCACATTTCTCCCAACTTGATGCAGATAAGATGCTAGATGTTGTTTCTAAAAAGGCTTTCCCTTTTATTAAAGAGCTTAATGATCCATCTGAACCTTATGCCAGACATATGGAAAATGCTTCATTCAGTATTACCAATTCTGCCTTGTTGTTTGAAGCTGTAAAAGCAATCGATGAAATATTTGAAGAGATTAAAATACAACAAAATGCAGGGCAGCAGTTTCAAGATACTCAAGGAGATGTGTACGAATATTTAATTAATGAAATTGGCTCGTCTGGAAAGAATGGTCAATTCCGTACTCCAAGACATCTTATCCAGTTTATAAGTGAAATTATTGATCCTGATTGGACAGATAAAATTTGTGACCCTGCTTGCGGAACTGGTGGATTTTTGGTTGGTGCATACCAACATATATTGACTAAATACACCAGTCCGAAGGAAATTATAGAAGATGAAAACGGATTAAAACGTTTCAAAAAATATGGTGGGAGCAAAATTAAAAAAATAGAAACTTGGAAAAAACTCCATGAAAAAACATTCTTCGGTTTTGATGTAGATTCAACAATGGTGCGAATTGGTCTGATGAACTTAATGCTTCATGGCATTAAAATACCCAAAATAGAAAATATCGATACATTATCAAAAAAATACGACCAAGAATATAAAGATGGGGAATATTCTGTGATTATGGCAAATCCACCATTTACAGGTAGAATTGACAAAGATGGAATGAGTAAAGAATTAAAAATTAATGGTACACACAGTGAATTGCTATTTTTAGTTCGTATTTCCAAAATGCTTAGCCCGGGTGGAAAAGCCGCTGTAATTATTCCTGAAGGTGTGCTTTTTGGCGGCAGTAAAAATCAAAAACAAACAAGAGAGATTCTTTTAAAAGACAACAAATTAGAAGCTGTGATTTCTTTACCAAGCGGAGCATTCAGGCCCTATACTGGAGTAAAAACTGCAATCTTAGTATTAACTAAAGTGGAAGAGGCAAGCCAAACTTGGCATACCAAAAAGGTATGGTTTTATGAGTTAAAAAATGATGGCTATAGTCTTGATGATAACAGAAAAAAATTAGCAGAAAACCCATTGCCAATAGCTGTAGATGCATATAGGAACAGGTTCAAAAATACACCGATAGAAAGAACTAACCATTTCTTTATTCCCTTATCTGAAATACAAGAGAATGACCTAGACTTAAGCTACAACAGGTATAAAAAATTTGTATACGAAGAACAAACATATGAATCTCCACAAGAAATTCTCAAATCATTGTTCACAATAGAGGATGAAATTCGCAAGGATATGGAAGACCTTAAAAATCTAATTGGGTGATGGAAATGTTATCAATGACAATAGGTGATTTAGCCTTCCAAATTAAAACTGGTTCTACCCCATTAACAAGTGATATATTAAATTTTGAAGATGCTACATACAATTGGTTTACCCCTGGAGATTTTTCGGACTCACAAGTCATTCTGAAAAAATCCGCTAGAAAAATTTCACAATATGCTGTAAGTAATTCCGCAACAATATTTCAACCCAAGACTATTTTAATCACTTGCATCGGAGATATAGGAAATAGTGGAATTATTGAAGACGAAGCCTCATCAAACCAACAAATTACAGGTGTTGTTGTCAACGACAATATCATTAATCCTTATTTATTCAATTATTTAATCCGACATAATAAGAGAAAACTGAAAAATAAGTCTAATCAAGCTATTCTTGCTATTTTAAACAATAAAAATCTTAGAGAAATAGAATTAAGTTTTCCGAAGGACCTTGAAATCCAAAGCAAAATCGTAGCAGTTTTAGATAAAGCCAAAGAAGTGCTTAATAAACGAGAAAAGACGATAGCAAAATGTGACGAATTACTTCGTGCAAATTTTCTGGAAATTTTCGGAAATCCAATGGAAAGACCAAATCGATGGAAAGTTGAAAAAATAAATAAATGCATAACAAATATCACGGCTGGAACCAGTTTTGGTGGTTATGATAAAAAGACTTTAAATGAGGATGAGTTGGGTGTTCTGAAAATTAGTGCTGTAACAAAGGGCCTTTTTAATCCTAATGAATATAAAGCTGTAAAAAAGAGTGTAATAAAAAAGAGTGTCGTCCACCCAAATAAAGGAGATTTGCTTTTTAGCCGAGCTAACACGCTAGAGCTTGTCGGAGCAACTTGCATCGTTAATCACGATTATAAACATCTTTTCCTACCAGACAAATTATGGAAAATTGATACAAATGAGACAGTAATTAAAAAAACTTACCTGCTTTATGTACTGCAACACAAAGATGTTAGAAAAACATTTTTATCGATTGCAACAGGTTCTAGTGGCTCCATGTTAAACATCTCAAAGGATAAATTTAAAAACATTCTAATTCCATTTCCACCCATTGAAAAGCAAGAATATTTTGACAAACTTTATCGTAAATATTCTGTAATACTGGAAAAGTTAAATACTGCAAAAAACAAGACCGAGATATTACTTTCAAGTTTGTCGCAATTAGCCTTTCAAGGGAAGCTTGACTTTAATACAGCTGTTGATTTAGAAGTATTACTTGAGAATGATTATAATTTCTTTAAAACAAATAGTACTACTCAATCGATTCGCCTCTTGCTTATGCGACTTAACAAGGACGAATTAAATGATAACTTGTTTTACGATAAAGAAATCTATGATAAAGCTAAAGGGTTTGTATTTGAATTATTAAAAGAAGGAAAAGTAAAACAAGTATTTGATCAAAAAACAAAAAGGGTGATGTTGACAGTCTAATGAAATTACTAAAGTTACGCATAGAGAATGAAGATGGTTTCAGAAGCTTGCAAAAAGGGTTTGAAATCAATTTCCATGACATGGAAGACACTGAAGCTATGGAAAATTTTCGTCCGTTTTGCTTTGTGGGTTTAAACGGTAGCGGAAAATCAAATGTATTAGAGGCTATAGCAAATATATTTTATCACTTGGAAGTTTGTGTGGCAAGGTATCTTCCTGAAAGTATTAAAGATCCAAATAACTTCAACCGAAGTGAATGTACTCCTGATGCTTTTACTTTAGAATATTTGATTGGGCAGCATAGCCGCAAAGGGTATGTTGTTTCATTATTCGACAAGGTTACTATCACAAAGAAAGCAGGTCTAGAACCGCAAATGTTTATTCAATCTTTTCCGTTTGATAGTAATATTGAAAAGAGCGAAATTTCTTTAGTACCACCTAAACTAAGAGATAGTGCGGCAGAAGGAAAGGTATATCTACCTGCTCATATTGTTGGTTACTCCTCGGGGGAAAATGAAATACTTAGCTTACCCTTTATTAAAAGTCGTTTAATTCATTTAGACGAATATAAACAAGCAACAAGAGACAATTACGAACGCTTTGATGAGCCAGAGAATAGTTTAATATATATTGACAATAACATGAGTCAGGCTGTTTTGCTTGCCTGTTTATTATTTGAAAGCAACGAAACATTAGCACCACTAAGAGAAATTGATAACACAGGAATATTAGGGCTGAAAAGTTTCAGAATGAATATTTACTTACACGATTTCATTTTTGAAGAACAGAAAAGCAAGAAACAAACTATAATTCCAATTTTTAAATTAATAGAACAACACCAACTAGACGACCTTAAAAAATGTGCCACGTCTTGGTTTTTAGATAACAACACAAACACTCTCTGGTTAGATTTTTATGTGAATGACGCTACAAAAGATGCCTTCAAAAAATACTTTCATAACAATTCATTAGAGTGCTTTCAATTTTTTCGATTGCTTTATGAGTTAAATAACCATTTTGTAGATGAAAAAACAAAAGTTGATGTATATCGTTCTAAAGGTGTTTACACCAATGGAAAACTGCCCATCGGAAGTCCCAGCCAGGATGTGTTTCATTTCTTAGATTTCTATATCACAAAAGAATTAAAGAAAACAAGAGAGACTAAAGATTTACTCCTTAGAAGTTTCTCGGATGGTGAACACCAGTTTATTCATACTATGGGAATTTGTCTCTTATTGAAAGATAGAAGAGCACTTCTATTACTAGATGAACCTGAAACACATTTCAACCCAAGTTGGCGAGCTAAATTTGTTAAGATTTTAAACAATAGTATTACTGTGAGCAATCAAATAGAACATTCGAATGGTAACTATAATGTTCATTTATTAAAAGATGTCCTTCTTACCTCACATTCTCCCTTTATTATTTCAGATTGCCTGCCTGACAACGTTGTACTTTTTGAGAAGGATGAAAAGGGTAATACAACTGCAAAGAAAGTTTCAGAACTAGATAATTCTTTTAATACCTATGGAACATCTGTTGAATTGATTCTAGATAGATTGTTTAATTACAGACAATCTATTGGAGATTTATCCTTTTCTGAATTTGCAAAAATTGATTTCGAAAGCAAAGACATTGATTTTGAAAAAGAAAAGTTAAGAGTACTTGGAGAGTCGATAGAAAAGGACATGGTTTTAGCTAGGTTAAATAGAATTTCGATTAATAAAAAAGATGCTTAGAACATACACTCCTATAACTCATCCAATAGCCACTTTGCATAAAATGTTGGAGCATTTGGTCTGTAAAGTATGGTGTAAAGCATCTAAAACAAACAAGTGTTCTGACTTACTTGATGTGGAATTTAAAAAGCTCTACAATCATTTAGATTGGTTGAAAAAAGAAACAGACATCATTCATGAGAAATGTAGGGGTTTAAATAATATTGAAAGACAAAACATAATTAATGCGTTTAAAATAAATAACAGTATTGAAGATCTCTGTAACGGTAAAGTCAAACCTATTGAATTAAGCGCTTTGCCAACAGTTGTTCACGTTGAAATTAAGAGTTTACTAGAAAGCTTCTACAGTCGTTTGCTAGACATTAAACAAGTTCCCGGGGAAAAACTCGATTATTACAATAAGCTTGTAAAGTTTAATAAATTTAACACTTGTCCTGTCTGTGGTTTAGCTGAAATTGAAACGCCAGAAAGCAAATACATTGAAGATTATGATCACTTTTTTCCTAAAGCACTTTATCCATTTACTGCTGTAAACTTCAAAAATCTTGTTCCTACCTGTGACAAGTGTAATAAAAAACACAAAGGAAGTAATAAACCTTTAGACAAAAATGGAAAAGCTTATTACTCTTTTGAAAAAGGCAGAATGCCAATTGAAATCTCTTTAAAACTAAATAAAGTTGAATTTGACAGTAATGAAAAGTTAATAGAAAACCCCCTCTTTAGATTCTCGGGAGATGCTGATAAAAATGAAACTTGGGATTGGTTATATAATATAAATACTAGGTATTCA
>JAZKGH010000241.1:0-17346 GCA_040386055.1 Bacteroidota bacterium | reverse complement strand
CAGCCATCGAAAACAATATTTCAGACGTAAGGAGCGAAATGCCGCAAGATTCAGAAGAAGAATATTACCGTGAAGAGCGCAAGCCGCAGGAGCCGGTTCGCAAAGGCGATTCAAAATCAAAAACACCTGTATTGGACAATTTTGGCCGTGATTTGACCAAATCGGCCGAAGATGGTAAACTGGATCCCATTGTGGGTCGTGAAAAGGAGATCGAACGTGTGTCGCAGATCCTTTCCCGTAGAAAGAAAAATAATCCGGTACTTATTGGAGAACCCGGTGTGGGTAAAACCGCTATTGCCGAAGGATTGGCATTGCGCATCGTGCAACGTAAAGTTTCACGTGTTTTGTTCAACAAACGTGTGATCATGCTTGATTTGGCTTCACTGGTAGCAGGTACCAAATACCGCGGACAGTTTGAGGAGCGCATGAAAGCAGTGATGAATGAATTAGAAAAATCTCCGGATGTAATCTTGTTTATTGATGAGATCCATACGATTGTAGGTGCCGGTGGCGCTTCAGGTTCGCTGGATGCTTCCAATATGTTTAAACCGGCTTTGGCACGCGGAGAGATCCAGTGTATTGGTGCAACAACATTGGATGAGTACCGTCAGTATATTGAAAAAGACGGAGCATTGGAAAGACGTTTCCAGGTGGTGATGGTTAACCCCGCTTCTCCTGAAGAAACTGTGGAAATTTTACACAATATCAAAAGTAAATACGAAGATCACCACAGTGTTACATATGAAGATGCAGCCATTCAGGCTTGTGTTGCCATGAGTAACCGTTACATGACCGATCGTCACTTGCCGGATAAAGCAATTGATGTATTGGATGAAGTAGGTGCTCGTGTGCATATCAGCAATATTCATGTTCCGCAAAATGTGCTGGAACTGGAGAAAATGATCGAGGATATTAAAGTAGAAAAAAACAAGGTTGTAAAAAGCCAGAAATACGAAGAAGCGGCAAAACTCCGCGACCGCGAAAAACATTTGCTGGAACAACTGGAAACCGAAAAAGCGAAATGGGAAGAAGAAACCAAATCGCAACGCTATAAAGTTACCGAAGAAGATGTAGCCGATGTAATTGCCATGATGACGGGTATTCCTGTTAAACGTATCGCACAAAGCGAAGGCATCCGTTTGCTGAACATGGGTACTGAGCTGCAAGGAAGAGTAATTGGTCAGGAAGATGCTATTAAGAAATTAGCAAAAGCCATTCAACGTAACCGTGCCGGATTGAAGAACCCGAACAAACCAATTGGTTCATTTGTATTCTTAGGTCCTACAGGAGTTGGTAAAACCGAAATGGCCAAAGTACTTGCCCGCTATTTATTCGACAGTGATGATGCGATGATCCGTATCGACATGAGCGAGTACATGGAGAAATTTGCAGTAAGCCGTTTGGTAGGAGCGCCTCCGGGGTACATCGGATACGAAGAAGGTGGACAGTTAACCGAAAAAATACGTAGAAAACCATATGCTGTATTGTTACTGGATGAGATTGAAAAAGCACATCCGGATGTATTCAATATCTTGTTACAAGTATTGGATGAAGGTTTCTTAACAGACAGTTTGGGACGTAAAGTAGATTTCCGTAATACCATCATTATCATGACATCCAATATTGGTTCACGCCAATTGAAAGATTTCGGACAAGGTGTTGGATTTGGAACACCCGCTAAAACAGCACAACAAGATACGCATACCAAAGTGGTGATTGAAAATGCGCTGAAACGTTTCTTCTCTCCTGAGTTCCTGAATCGTATTGATGATGTAATTGTATTCAATTCATTGGATAGAGAATCCATCACCAAAATTCTTGATCTGAACATGGAGAAACTAATCAAACGTGTAGAAGAATTAGGATATACTTTTAAGATCACAGACGAAGCAAAAGCATTCCTTGCCGATAAAGGATTTGACCCCGATATGGGAGCACGTCCGTTGGCCAGAACGATTCAACGTTTCGTGGAAGATCCGATTGCTGAAGAATTGCTGAAAGGCGAAGCAGGTGAAGGATCCATCATTGAAGTGGACTATGTGAAAGAAGAACCGGAATTAAAAATAACGGTGAGCAAAAAGAAAGAACCACGTAAAAAGAAAGATGCACCTCCGGTGAATCCAACTGATAACTAAGCGAATGTTGTATGCCGCAGATTACGCGAATTCATTTTTGAAAAATTAAATTACGGAAATGCTTTTAATTTAATTTGCGTAATCTGCGGCTATTACTTCACATAACCAATATAAAAGTCCCGCAGCGATGCGGGACTTTTTTTTGCTATTTTCGCATCAATGAAAATCACTCTCATTCAATTAGGTAAAACACATTTTAAGTTTGTGGATACAGGCTTTGATGAGTTTGCGGGCCGCTTAAAACATTATGCCAAATTTGAGAATGTGGTGATTGAGTTACCTTCCAAACTGCGTTCGGCAGATGGTGAACAAGTAAAAAAAGCAGAAGGCGAATTGTTGTTGAAGAAAATCCAACCTACGGATTATTTAATGTTGCTTGATGAAAAAGGAGCAACGTATTCATCTAGAGAATTTGCAACTACGTTACAAAAATTAGCGAATACCAGTGCAAGTTGCGTATTTGTAATAGGTGGTGCATTTGGTTTTTCACAGCAAGTATATGACAGAGCTAATGCTAAACTTTCCTTATCTAAAATGACCTTTTCGCATCAATTGATCCGCCTGATTTTTATTGAGCAGTTGTATAGAGCGTATACTATTATGAAGGGGGAGCCTTATCATAATGATTGAGGGATAGTTGATGGATCATAATACATAGACCACATAAATGGATATAAGCACCCAGATAATAAAATGATATTTGAGACTACAAGACTTTATGTAAGGCAACTGGAAGAAAATGACGAAGCTGCATTTTTTGAGTTAATGAGCAATCCAAATGTAATGGATCCTATTCCTCAAAAACCTTTGGACAAAGCAGAAAGCATTTCTCAATTGACAGAACTGATCTTATGGGAGAAATCATCCGACACTAAAATATGGTGCCTGTGCGAAAAAGGTTGTAACAACCTGATTGGAATAAGTGGTGTTTTAAAAAATGATGAAAAGGAAGACGAAATTGCTTACCGTATTATCGAAACATATTGGGGCAATGGGTACGGAACAGAAATAACAAAAGGGCTGATCGACTATTGTTTTGTGAAGTTAAAATCAGACCTGGTAACGGCAGACGTTTGGGTTGACAATGTTAAATCAGTAAAAATATTGAATAAGTATTTTACAGCTAAAAAGGAATTTTTTAACGCTGAAGACAACTGCATAGACAGACGATATATTTTAAAAAGAGAAAACTGGCAATAATCAACTAAAAAAACACCGAAGAGGAGGCTTTTGTCATTTGCCTAGGTCGCGGGGTAGACCACCCAAAACAATTGCAGGCAATTGTTTTCGCCCTCCTGGGAGGAGGGCAGCTTACCTAATACATGTCCAACTTCTAACATCCAATCTCTCGCATCTGTTTTCGAGAATCGAGAATCCTCCAATGTCAATTAGAAATTCAGCATTAGATCAGCTTACTCCTCTTAACCAAAAACGGCAACAAGATCTGGCTAAAATCCGTGCTCACTTCCGCTTCCACCAAATCAATTTTATACTGCGCACATTTAAGTTTTAAGGTGTGCTTGTATGCTTCCACCGCTTTTAAATAATGTTCCTTTACCTGGTTGGGGAACAGTTTCATTTTCTCGCCCGTTTCGCTATCAATAAACAGGTAGGGGCGGTTGGTGAAATCGAAGGTGACTTCTGTTTTTTTATCTTCTACATGAAACAGGATCACTTCATGTTTATTGTATTTAAGGTGTTGGAGGGCGGCAAACAGTTCATCATCATCACCCGCGTTTTGCAGCATATCGCTAAAAATAATTACCAGCGAACGTTTGTGAATCATTTCGGCTATCTGGTGCAGGTTGGCAGCTATATTGCTTTTGCGGTTGGGGATGTTTTGCGCAAGCATTTCATCCAGCTTGGTATATAATAGTTTTTGATGAGTTGAACTGCTTTTGCATTGCGAGTGAAACAAGATCTCATCGGCAATCAAACTCACGCCCGAAGCATCCCGCTGCTTTTTGAGCATGTAGATAAGGGATGCAGCAGCATAAGCACTAAACTTTATTTTGTTTAAGCCATCCTCAGGGTAAAACATGGACGATGAGCAATCAATAATGAGCTGGCAACGCAGGTTGGTTTCTTCCTCGTAGCGTTTAATAAATAACTTATCGGTGCGGGCAAATAATTTCCAGTCAATATGTTTAGTACTTTCACCGCTATTGTACAAACGGTGTTCGGCAAATTCCACTGAAAATCCGTGGAAGGGACTTTTATGCAAGCCCGTTATGAATCCTACTACAACCTGTTTGGCTAAAAACTCCAGGTTCCCGGTTTGTAAGAGCTGCTCTTCTTTGATGTAATTGTTCATCTGCAATCAAATGTAGGGGTTTGGAAGGGTTAAGTCAACCCATTCACTGTTGAGAAGTCTTCAGGAATGTTGTTTCCCGCAGATCTCGCAGATGACGCTGATCTTTTCTGCGTAATCTGCGAGATCTGCGGGAAACCTTAGCTCGCGTCTTTGAGTCCAATTTGATAACTAATTTACATTGATTTAATATTAAAGTAAGCTTTCGGTAACCTAATAGAAACACTTTTGAGGATTACTTAATACTGAAAAGAAATGACAGAACATGAATTGATATCGGCAGAAGACGTGGAAAACGGGTTGCAGTTGCGCAAGCTTAAAATTGCTGCTTTGGCAAAAGTGATCATGAAAGTATTGAAGCTGAAGAAGGTGAATGAAGTATATGAAACGTCAGCCTCATTTAAGGGAGCAGCTTTTGCTGAAAGTGTAATCGAACATTTAGGCATTGAATATGATTTTTCGGCAGAAGAATTACAGTATATACCCAAGGACGAACCGTTTATTGTAATCTCCAATCATCCGTATGGTGGGATAGACGGATTGATTTTACTAAGCCTCATTAGTAAGGTTAGACCGGAGTTTAAACTCATGGCCAATTATTTACTGCAGCAAATTCCACCTATCAAGGATAACCTTATTGTGGTAAATCCGTTTGAAAAAACACCCAAACCGGGTATGAATATTTCAGGTATAAAGAGATGCCTGCAATTGCTGGATGATGGAATTCCCGTTGGAATTTTTCCGGCCGGGGAGGTTTCTGCAATGAAGTTAAGCAACTTTAAGATATCGGATAAAATGTGGAATCCTGTGGTGGGGAAAATGATGATGAAAGCAGGTGTAAAAGTGGTTCCGGTTTATTTCTCGGGACATAACAGTGTGATGTTTAATTTGCTGGGATTGGTTCATCCGATGTTGCGCACAGCAAAACTTCCTTCAGAGTTGTTCAATAAAAAAGAAGAAAAAATAAAGATCCGTATCGGAAAACCGGTAAGTATTAAAACCGTACAGGAGTTTACTGATCCTAATGATCTGCTCCGTTTTTTACGGGCCAAAACGTATGCATTGGGTTCGGGATTGGATGTAAAAAAATACTTTGATTTTAAGATGGGATTTCCGCAATCACCTGAACCCATTATTGAGGCCACTCCGCAGGAATTGATATTGGAAGATATCAAACGGATTGATCCGAGGGATTTACTGTTTACACAAGGAGAATTTAAGGTATTTATGAGTGGCGCAAAGCTCATACCCAATATTCTGCGAGAACTATCCCGTCTTCGAGAAATCACCTTTAGGGAGGTAGGAGAAGGAACCAATCACTCATTTGATACGGATGAATATGATATTCATTACAAACATCTTTTTATATGGGATGAGAAGGAGCAAAAGATTGTAGGCGCTTACCGGATAGGGTTGGGAGATGTGCTTTACAGACGTTATAAGAAGAAAGGTTTTTATTTGAATGAACTGTTTAAAATAGGAAAGGATTTCACTCCGATATTGAAGAATTCACTCGAGCTGGGACGTTCATTTATTGTGAAAGAATACCAGCGTAAACCCACCAGTTTGATGTTGCTGTGGAAAGGGGTAAATGAATTTTTAAAGAAGGAAGATTACCGTTATCAGTATCTCATTGGTCCTGTGAGCATCAGTAATACATTCTCCAATTTATCTAAAGATCTGTTGGTGGATTTTATTACCAAACATCATTACGATGAACAACTGGCATCGTATGTGAGTCCGCGTAAACGGTATAAATATAAGTACAAAGGCGAAGCGAAGGAATTGCGGAATATGGATATTGGCGATATTAAGATACTGGATAACCTGATTGGAGATATTGAAACGACACAACAAAAAATTCCGGTGTTGCTTAAGAAGTACTTAAAACAAAATGCCAAAATTATTGCCTTTAACGTTGATCCGAAATTCAATAATTCACTGGATGGTTTTTTGGTAATGGATGTGCAAAAGGTTCCGGAGGATACGTTTGAGATGGTGATGAAGTAGTTATTGGGTTATTAAGTTATTAGTTATTGAGTTACTAGTTAATGCCTGTTGTTTTATCTCTGGTACTTAATAAGTAGCCTATTCGGAAGGTATCAACTAACGAGCGATTTGTTTCCCGCTCCCGATAATTATCGGGAGCGGGAAATAATATTCCAGAAGACTTTTCAATAACCAATAACCAATAACCAATAACCAATAACCAATAACCAATAACCAATAACTTACTCAACAGCTTGCATCAGTTCACTGTTCAACGAGGGATAAATGCGTGCTATGAGTTGCTGGCAGGCGGTTCGGTAGGCATCAATTCCAGCGTTTTCATCTGTGGTTTGGAAACCTTTTATTTCGTTGAGGCCGTTTTTGTAGACTTCCATTTTTTTGTTGCACTCGGTGAGTGATATGCTCATATCAAGAGATACGGTGCGCATGTTGCCCCAGATGATTCCGAGGGATTTGGTGTTGGATTGAAGACTGAGAATATAATCGGCAGCATCAACGTTGGGTACAAATACGCAGCCATCAGCAACCAATATTTTTTTAAGTGTGGATTCAAAGTACCCTGTGCTCATCGCCTTAGACAAATTCTGTTCGGAGGATTGCATGAAGATTTTAATAGGAGCAACATTCATGCGAATATTTGTTGATGGCATATCCAGTCTGAGAAGTAGTGTTTGTAATGTGGTGTTGAGGCTGTCTACTCTCATAATACGGTTCATATCGGCTGCAATGCGCAAAAGTTGCACGGGGTTTTTATCCAGAATTTTAGCAATGGCAAAGGATGCAACACCCGATTGATCGGTTTCGGTTTGCAGACTGCCATCAATTTTACCTTGTTCGATAAATAAATATACAGGCAAATAGGGAACAGCAATTTTTCCGGAAAGAGAGTCGCGAAAAAATGCAGATACATCAAAAGGTTCGGCAATAGGTTTTCCTATTTTTCCATTGAGTGTCTGCAAGGTACTTTTCAGTTGTATTTCATACAGATCATGTTGAATACTGTTCACCAACTCATTCACAAGGAAAACATTTTTACCATGAAAGGTTGTTTGTACATCTTCTCCCAAATAAGATTGCAGTGCAACAAGTGCTTTGATCCTTAGCCGGATGCTTTGTACAAGTTGTTCACGGGGCATTGCTTCTGAGAGTGTGTAATAATCTTCGGCCTTCTGAATAGCGGCAAGCAGTTTACGCCTCCTGATATCTTTAAATTCCTCTTTTGACAAACGATAATAGATCCAGAAATAGTCTTTGTCTTCCCAACTGTCTACCACATTAAATTCTTCAATTGTATTCAGTGCTGTAATCTTAACATCACTTTCAAACTGTTGCTTGAATTGAGTGTTATCCTGAAACTGTGAAAGCACAGAGTTTGCCGATACGGTTACTTTTATTTCCGAAATCAGATCATTGAGTGCATTCTTTTTAGCGATCTGCTGGTAATCGAAAGGGTTATTTAGTTTAGATGCAATACCCACGCCTACATAATAATTTTCATTGGTAGGGCGGTTATGCACCCAATCAGGTTTCACCTTCATTCCCTTGTTACCTTTACAAGCCACAAGCAATGTTGATGCAATGAAAAATATATAAGCGAAGCGTTTCATGAAAGTTTGTTGTTAGTATTCTATTCTAAAATGCGGAATGAAAATAATCTTCCATTCCGCATTCCTGACAATCCGATTCCGATAGCTATCGGGACGCATTTCTTTAATTAATTACTTCTTTCTTTAGCCAGCTTATCCATTTCCTGGTTAAAGATCTCTTCAAACTTCTTTTTATCGTAGTCTTGCTGAAGCTTGGAATTTTTGGAAATACCTTTATCAATACCGGTTAAGATGGTTTGTTTGTTAGCCTCGATAGCTACCCAATAAGTGTAATTTTTAGTTGGTTCCTGAAATATCTTTTCACCAATCACACGCACATCAATCAGATCCTGGTTGGTTACCTCGCGCGCCATTTCTTCAAACTTGTTGGAGAATTCCTGGGTGCTGCTCACCTGGCGTTGGTTGGTGTATTGTTCGGTTACCTTTTTGATGGTGGTTTGAATCAATCCCGCCATTTCCGATTTTGCATTTTGCAACGCAATTTTTTTGCTGGTAGTAAGGTCCATGCTATTACCCGAAGCTTTGGCGCGAAAATTCTCTTTATCGCTTTGAAATTCTTTGGTGCTGAAAGGAACAGCCATTTCAATGGCTCCGGTTTGTTTATCAATAGAAGGAGCAACTTTTTTTGATTTGCATGCTGTGAAACTGATACCTGCAATCAATAGTAGAATGGCTGCGGTTGTGTTCAAGTAGGTTTTCATAATAATGATTGTTTAGAGTGATACAACCGGAATTACAAAACGAGTGCCAAGATTTTAGAAAGGAAGAAATGTTTATTGATTTTCTTTTAGCAACAACAGTTTAGCGTGTTTGTATCCGATTTCAAAAATCTCGCGCGCGGCAGAAATTTTAAAGAGCTGATAGTTGGAGAGTCCTTCGGGTTCGATATATATATCACACTTTTGGATATTGTTGTTTACGTTTGCGCGAATGGCTAAGTGTAAAACTCTATCCGCATAGTTGCGGAAGGAATTGAACTGCGTCATTTCTTTAACAGGATTTACATTCACTCCGATGATCTCATCACATTTACCAATGAGTGGTTCGATCGGAAGGTTGTTCATCAGTCCTCCGTCTACATACATTTTTCCATTAATGGTGTAGGGTTTCAATATAAGTGGAATAGCAGAGGATGCCATCACTGCATCTACAATGGAACCGTTGGTGAAATATTCCGTAGTGGCCGAACCAAAGTCGGTTGCAGAAATGATAACCGGCATCTTTAAGTCTTCAATACGTCCGACACTTAGGCTTTTCGTTAGCAATTTTCGCAAGCCAATAGCTTTTAACATTCCAAGTGAAGGACGATAAAAACGCAACATGCTGTATAGATCGGTATGTTCGAAAAGGGCTAAAATTTCATCGGGACTATATCCATCCGCATAGAGTACACCTACAATTGAGCCGGCACTTACACATGAAATAGTTTCGGGAAAGATATTGGATTCATTGAGAGCTTTTAATACTCCGAGGTGAGCAAATCCACGGGCTCCTCCTCCGGAAAGAACAATGCCTGTTTTATATTTTTTGTTTTCGGATGTCATTAAAATCGGATACCTCCGGATACTACAAAGTTGTAATTGCTATAGGAATTTACAGCAGCCGGAGCCGGGTTAGTTGCATCTCCTGTATTGTATGGCGAAATGAATTGTTTTCCATATGAGTTCACCACAGCTACATCTACAAAAATACGATCAACTAATAATCCGATACCACCTGTGATGGCGTAGCGGGTTAAATCTTCGCCACCTGTGTTTTTGTATGCATTTTCATATTGAGCATATCCTGCGCGCAAACGATAGTAATCGGCAATTTTTACTTCCGCACCTACGCGTAAGTTTCCAACACGTTTCATTGTATTGGCAATGGTATTGTTTTCTTCTGTGAAAAAATAATTGTCGGCAGTTAAACTCATTTGCGAATAATCAATGGTTTCATAATCTACGGAAATAAATCCTCTTGATAAAATAGTAGCGGCTCCACTAAACGTAAGTTTGGATGGCGTAACAACCTGGTAATCGAAAAAGTCGAAACGATTAGGATCAAAACTTCGGGCCTGACCAAAGTTGGTTGTGTTTAATGTATACTTATAATTATCGCGCATGTACATACGTGAAGGTGTTTGCGCGGCCATTCCAAGTTTCAGCCAATCAAGGGGCCTAACTAATATTCCAAAACGTCCGCTCACACCCGAACCATTTGAGGTAATTTCCTGACGAAAGGAAGTTGAAGTATAATTTGGGACTGTTCCCTGTGCATTTTCACTGTATAAAATATCTGTTTGAGAGTAGGCATATTTCATGATTAAACCGGCTCCAAGGTAAACGATATTACCAAGGTTCATCCCTGAAGAAATATTAAATTCATTTGCTGCTCCTCTTGTTTGCATTTGTTGTTGCTGTAAAAAACGTGCACCGGCAACGCCATCTTTTAAAGAGGTGTAAGTTGTTGCATTTGCAGCAGTATCCAATAGGTAGAAGTTGTATGCCATGGCTCCCGGACTATTTGCATAGGGATTCTGAGAACTGTTAAATCCATCTATTATATTATTGGCATTGTCACCTGCTGAATTAGCGCTGTACTTAAAATAATCCAATATTGAGTTTTGATTATTGATACCATTGAACTTAATATTTGATTGATAACTTGAAACTCTGTTCATACCTGCTGCAAGACTCCAGCTTACCAGTCCTACTTTACGGTCTTCTCCCATTTCACTGTATACTTTTGTTCCAACCAACCCCCATGTGGGAATATTGAAGTTGCCCCTAAAGTCGGTTGATGTATTTCCAAGGTAAGTAGCTTTACTATTATTGTATTCAATGCCCATACCAAAAGTAGCCTCGTTCCTGCGGTATAAACCTAAACCGGCCGGATTGATCATGGTGGAAGAAAAGTCGGCTCCAATGGCTCCAAATGCACCTGCAGCACCTTGTGAACGGGCTGTTCCACCAAGGAATGTTTCGGTGTACTTTAGTGCATCCGTTTCGTTTTGGGCATAAGCGCTTGTCACTACGGCAAACACACTTATGGCTATCATCTTTATTTTATTCATGGTGTTCAAAGATTTTCTGATTACTGAGATTACTAAAAAAAACTAACGTCTGCGTCCGCCTGTTCCGCCTGAGTTACCCCCACCTCCGGATGAACCGCTTCTACCTCCACCACCATTATTAGCCGGTGGTGCTGAATAGGATCCTCTCGAATCGGAAGGACGTTGTATCGCAGGAGCAGGCTGACTGTATCCGTTGTTATTGTCAGAGCGTTGGTATTGGTTTGTAGGAGGTGCACTTGCGGGACTTGGTGGCGTTTGTGTTTGCACCGGTTGGATAACTTCTTGTGGTCGGGTATAAATAATACGACCATTATTATTCTCCAGACGTTGTTCTCCTGTTGTCGGAGTGTACGTCCTTCCATTGTTTGGATTGGCTCCGGGTTGTGCCTGATCCGTGGGTTGAGGAGCTACATAATTTCTGCCTCCGGAGTATTGTCCGGATCTTCCTGCATTGGTATTACCCGGAGGTGTGGTGCCGCCTACGCCCGGACGAGGAGCTGAAATAGGCTTATTTCCTGCGGTGCTACTGCCCGAGTTAGTATTGTTACGGTTATCATAATAACCGTATCCATAACCATAATATCCCGGATAGCCCCAGTAATTATTGTAGTAAGGATTGCCGAAGCCAAATCCTGAATTCCAGCCGTTACATGAGTTCCAGTTGTTATAATAGTATGGAGAGTAACCCCATGAGTTATATGGGTAACATCCATAATTGTAGTTCCAGTTGTTGCCCCAGTTAGTATATCCGTAGCCTAAAGAAATGCCCGGGCCGTAAAAGGAGTTCCATCCCAAACCATAACTCCAGCGGTTTTGGGATCTGTAAGAGCCACTGAACCAGCGGTTGTTGTTGATGCGGGCTATTTCATCCGATTCGCTGTTGGGCAAATTCGGATCTATATAATAACCTGAAAGGCTTGGGTCTTGTTTATACAAGGAGTCTTGTTGCGCTCTATAGGAACGGTAGCCTTCGGCAGCGTTCGGGTTGGGCGTAACATCATCCACACGGTTAGTGGGTTGACCATATTGAGGTGGGTTTTTCTTAATAATCTCATCCACATTTACCTCGGGAATCATCACCGGTTTTTTACTATTACTCGCTTTAGGGGAGTAGTAAACATCGTCTTCTGCATTATTAAACTGAGCCGTTGAGATACACGAACTCAATGTAAAAACCACCGATGCTGAAAGGATCCACAATATATTCTTCATAACAGTTGAATTAATCTATACAAAGTAACGTACGAAAAATTATTTTTGCGCACGTTGAGGGAAAAACAAATACCGTTCCAAAAAGCCTCAACCTATTAGATACATGGAAATTAAAAAGGTTAAAAGAAGTGAAGATTATAGTGCGTGGTACAATAATCTGGTGAAACAAGCTGATCTTGCTGAACATTCGGCCGTTAAAGGTTGTATGGTAATTAAGCCATACGGGTATGCTATCTGGGAGAAGATGCAAGCTGAATTGGACAAACGATTCAAAGAAACAGGACACCAAAACGCTTATTTTCCGCTTTTTATCCCTAAGTCTTTTTTCAGTAAAGAAGCCAGTCACGTAGATGGCTTTGCCAAAGAGTGTGCCGTTGTCACACATTATCGCTTAAAAACAGCCGAAAATGGTGAAATAGTAGTGGATGAAACCGCTAAACTCGAAGAAGAACTGATTGTACGTCCAACTTCTGAGACTATCATATGGAATACGTATCGTGATTGGATTAAGTCGCACCGCGATTTGCCGTTGTTAATTAACCAATGGGCCAATGTGGTTCGCTGGGAAATGCGTACCCGTTTGTTTTTAAGAACTACAGAATTTCTGTGGCAGGAGGGACATACCGCTCATGCAACAGCTGATGAAGCCATTGCCGAAACCAAACAAATGCTGGAAGTGTATGCAGATTTTGCTGAAAATATTTTAGCAGTGCCTGTTATGAAGGGAATGAAAACGGCCAACGAACGTTTCGCGGGAGCATTGGATACCTATTGTATTGAAGGATTGATGCAGGATGGAAAAGCGTTGCAAATGGGAACCTCACACTTTTTGGGACAAAATTTTGCAAAGGCTTTTGATGTGAAATTTGCTACCAAAGAAAATACACAGGAATATGTTTGGGCTACTTCATGGGGTGTTTCTACTCGTTTGATGGGCGCCCTGATTATGAGTCACAGCGATGATGAAGGATTGGTATTACCTCCAAACCTTGCTCCGATTCAGGTAGTGATTGTTCCAATTCTGGGTAAAAAAGAAGAAGAGAAAGAACAAGTACTGGCTAAAGCAAAATCCATTCAACAGGCATTGCGCAAAAAAGGAATTTCGGTGAAGCTGGATGACAGAGATAATACGAGTCCGGGATTCAAGTTTGCAGAACATGAATTAAAAGGAGTACCAGTACGCATTGCTATTGGTATGCGTGATGTGCAAAATGAAACAGTGGAAGTGGCACGCAGGGATACCAAAGAAAAGCAAGTAATGAGTATGGTGGATCTGGAAAACAAGGTGGAACATTTGCTTACTGCTATTCAACAGAACATTTTCCAAAAGGCGCTTGACTACCGTGATGAGCATATTCATGCTGTAAACAATTGGGATGAATTTATGGATGCGTTGGAAAATAAAACAGGATTTGTAAGTGCGCATTGGGACGGAACTTCAGAAACGGAAATAAAAATTAAGGAAATGACGAAAGCGACCATTCGTTGTATACCGTTGAATAACCCATTGGAAAACGGAACTTGTGTACTTACCGGTAAACCGAGTATACAACGGGTACTATTTGCAAAAGCATACTAAGAAGTACTATATACTAAATGATGAACGCCTTTCTCTTTCCGGGGAAAGGCGTTTTTGTTTGTACATAATTTCTATAATTTGGTATTCTCAAATCAGTTTAATTAAACCAATCCTTTTGAGCATGAATTCAAGAATAGAACAATTACAACAGAAACAACTTTTAGGGGTGCATTTGCCAATGACATTTGCAAATAACCGTACAGGTGAATTGTGGCGCAGTTTTATGCAGAGGCGAAATGAGATCCATCATCGTGCAACAGCCGATTTGATTTCGATGCAGGTGTATAATGAACAAATGGATTTCAATAATATGGATCCGCATGTTGAGTTTGAAAAATGGGCCACGGCCGAAGTCACAGATATATCAAACATTCCGGAGGGGATGGAATTGTTTATTTTACCCGGAGGATTGTATGCTGTATTCGATTATAAAGGAACACCTCAGGGTGCAGAACCTTTTTTCAGATACATATTCGGGACATGGTTACCTGCATCGGGATATGTGTTAGATAAACGCCCACATTTTGAAATACTGGGAGCGAAGTATAAAAACAATGACCCTGATTCGGAAGAAGAAATTTGGATTCCAATTAAACAAAAAGTATAACCGAATGGATCCATTCAAAGATTATTTTTCAAAGCAATCGGAAATATATGCAAGATACCGTCCGCAATATCCAGAGGAGTTGTATTCCTTTCTTGCTTCTCAAACCGTAGGTCATGAAAGGGTATGGGATTGCGGAACAGGAAACGGACAAGCGGCTGTTGATTTAGCTGCATACTATGATAACGTATATGCAAGTGATCCAAGTGAACAACAAATCAAGCATAGCATACAGCATCCGAACATAATATATGCAATTGAAAATGCAGAGCAAAGTTCTTTACCCGATCAATCGGTGGATTTGATTACCGTAGCAAATGCCATGCATTGGTTTGATCTCGATTTGTTTTATGAAGAAGTAAAAAGAGTATTGAAGAAGGATGGAATACTTGCAGCATGGTCATATGCGTTGCCGTCAATCTCTAAAGAAATTGATCCGATTGTATATCGTTTCCATCATGGAATATTGAATGATTATTGGGTTGCAGAAAATCGGTTGGTTGAGAAAGAATACACCACTATTCCTTTTCCTTTCTGTGAGATTTCCCATCCTGATTTTTTTTCATACAAACAAATGAACCTTGTGGACACTATTGGTTATTTTAATACGTGGTCGGCAGTGCAACGTTTTATTGCGAAGAATAACCATAATCCAACTGAGGAATTAGGAAAAGAGTTACAAGCTGTATGGGGAAATCCGGAAATGAAGCACACTATGTGTTGGAAACTCGCTTTGAAAATAGGAACAATTGTGTAAAGAGGTATTTTACCCACTCTGTTTTAATTAATGCAAATTGTGTAACTTTTCCATTCAATCAGTCTGACTCATGAATACTAAAATAACCCAGATACAGGAAATACTCTGTAAGAAATCATCTACCAAACAACAAGTATTCCGTCTTACCCTAAATATTTTCCGCGACTTAAAAATGGTATTACGTGAAATGGAAACGGAACTCATGCCAAAGTTAGCAGAAGAGGCTCCGCATGTTGACGTAAAGTATAGCGACAAGGGCGATTTTGAGGCACACCTTAAGTTTGGTGGTGATACGTTGGTGGCAATGATGCATACCAATGTGTTTGATTTTGATGAAACGCATTTCGTTAATAAGACGGCTTATGTAAAAGAAGATACGTTGCGTGAATTTTGTGGAATGATTCAGATTTATAATTTCCTGAGTGATTCCATTAAATATAACCGCGATAATGATGTAGGGTATTTAATCGCTCGCCTTTTTATTAACAAAGACCAGCATTTTTTTGTGGAGGGTAAGCGTCCGCTCTCATTTTTATATAATGATCTTGAAAAAAATATCGTCTCAAATGAAACCCTTCGTTCCATTATTGAAGAGTGTATGTTGTTTTGCCTGAACTTTGATTTAATGGCTCCTCCGGTTGAAGCCATCAATTATATTTCGGTAGAACAAAAAAACATCATGAGCCATAGTAGTGGTATGCCTACGGGTAAACGTTTAGGTTTTGTAATGAGTTCAGAACAGCCGGAAGTGTAAACTGGTTTTAGGTGTTGGATTTAGCATTACGGACAATCAGAATGCCGATGGTTTTAAAGAGATTACCGGATTCAATTCGCAAGTGCCTACTATTCAGATTTTTTCAATCTATTAGCATATTCCGCCATTTATCTTAATAAAAGGGATATATATCATTCATAAAAATTCATTAACTTCCACTCATGTAAGTGTTGTTAAGAATAGTTAGTTCAGACAATATATTGGGGGCCGATTAGATATGAAGCGTTTCTTATTGTATTTTCTATGTTGCATTGTTGCTGATAATGCTCTTGCCCAACAAGCCAAGCAAAGCCGGATTCCGGAATTTGCAAAGATGCCGGCAGAGAACCGGTATGATTCTATTAATGCCTGGTATGTTCATAATGTATATCTCCCGCCTGTTGATAAAAGTATAGCGGAAAGATCGCTTCTGATGATGGAAGCAAGAGCCTATGCAGATCATTCGAATGATATGGCCACAAAAGCTTCTATGGCATTTTTCACAGGTCATTTTATTTCAGGATTTGAAAGAGATAGTGCACGAGGAATGCACTACATTATTGAAGCCTTTAATATAGCTGAGAAGTATAGTCTTCAATACGAATGGGCATCTTATACATTAGGGCTTGGGTTAATGTATCGTGACAATAATAAGGCTAAAAGTCTTGAATCTCTTACACGAGCCATTGAGGTGATGGATCGTGTGAGTGTACCCAATAAAATAGAAGTATTATACGCCAAGCACATTTTAGGCACACTTTATTTTCATCTCGGGAATTATGGAGCATGTATTCAAACCCTCATTCCGGTGCTTAACGGCTTGGAAGGCAGAGCGATCAAAATAGACTTGATACAAGCTAACAATACTGTAGGACTTGCTTATAGAGAAATTGGTGACAATGATTCTGCTCTTTTTTATTTTAGAAAAGTATTGGCATCGGCTGAAGCAAAACCCGTGTTTCCGTCATGGATAGGAATAGCTGCAGGCAACATAGGTTCTGTATATCTTAAACAACATCAATTGGATTCAGCTCTTATCTATGCTCTTAAAAATTATGATTTGGTAAAAGATGACCCTAATGTATCAGGAGTGGGGGTAGCTGAAGCTTTAGTATTGCTTTCGACTGTTTACCTGGAACAACATAAAACTGATCAGGTAATCTCTTTGCTTTCACCTGCGGAAAAACTTATTACAGCTAAGCAGATTTATTATTCATATAATGTAGAATACCTTTTGCTTAAAGTAAACTATATACTGGCAAGAGCCTACCACGACAAGGGTGATCAGCCACCACGTCCAAACCGACGCCGATGGACTGGAC
>JAZKGH010000240.1:0-21229 GCA_040386055.1 Bacteroidota bacterium | reverse complement strand
TTGGGTAAAATGTAAATAATCCATGAAATTGCACTCGCTTAAATTACACTAACCAAATGAAAAAGTTATTATTAGCATCAGCAGCCGTAGCCTGTATGTTGTTTAGTGCCAATGCACAAACGCCAACAGACCCACCGCAACCACAGCTGGTTGAAAAAGTTACCGCTAATCCGGGAGATCTTATTATTTCTTACGAAAAATGGCGCCTTCCCAATGGAATGACGGTGATTGTTCACGAAGATCATTCTGATCCAATTGTGCATGTGGACGTAACCTACCACGTAGGTTCGGCACGCGAAACTCCGGGAAAATCAGGATTTGCACACTTTTTTGAACACATGATGTTCCAGGGTTCCGATCACGTAGCTGATGAAGAACACTTTAAAATTGTGCAAGGGGCCGGAGGTGATATGAATGGTACAACTAACAGAGACCGTACCAACTACTTTGAAACCTTACCTAAAAACTATTTGGAAACAGCTTTATGGTTAGAATCGGATCGTATGGGCTTTTTATTGAATGCGGTTACTCAAAAGAAATTTGAGGTACAACGCTCAACCGTGAAAAATGAAAAGGGACAAAACGTAGATAACCGTCCTTACGGTCGTTTGGACGAATACAAAAACCAGATCTTATATCCGGCTAATCACCCTTACAGCTGGTCAACCATCGGTTATGTAGAAGATCTGGATCGTGTAAGTGTGGAAGATCTGAAAAACTTCTTCATGCGCTGGTATGGTCCAAACAATGCAAGTTTGGTAGTTGCGGGTGATATAAATACACAAGATGTACTAAAACTCTCCATGAAATATTTCGGTTCGATTCCACGTGGACCGGAAGTGCGCAAGCAACGTGTTGATCCTGTTCTTTTGCCGGACAACGTGTATGCAAATTATGGCGACAATATCGTATTGCCATTAACATATGTAACCTATCCAAGTGTGGCTAACTACCATCCTGATGAAGCAGCATTGGATGTTTTAGCTTCAGTATTGGGTAACGGAAACAACTCAATCCTATACAAAAACTTTGTGAAGTCGGAAAAAGCAATTCAGGCATTTGCTCAAAATCCATGTTCGGAATTGGCAGGAGAGTTTACCATTGGTGCGCTTTCATTCCCGGGTAACGATGTGGATATGGAGGCTTTGATCAAACAAACATTGGAAGAGTTTAACAAAACAGGTGTTTCGGATGATGATATGTCACGTGCAAAAGCACAATTCGAAGCAAACTATGTTCAATCAATGGAAAGCGTTGCAGGTAAAGCTTCAGCATTGGCACAATGGAATTATTTGTTGCCAAACAAACCCATGAATGTGAAAGACGAAATTGCCCGTTACAATAAAGTTACCAAAGAAGATGTAATGCGCGTCTTCCGTCAATATATCTATGGAAAGAACGCAGCTATCGTAAATGTATGGGCTAAGAAAAAAGACCCTGATGCTAAAGAAGGAGAAAAAGCTAAAGAGGAAACTAAAGCTGTTACTTCTTCGGGTAAAGCATCTACAGAATTAGAATACAAAGGACTTACCTACAAAAAACCGGTTGATAATTTTGACCGTAGCCAAAAACCTGAGATTGCTTCTGCAGTAGCTCCGGTAGTGCCATCAATGTATCGTGCTACTTTCGACAACGGATTAAAAGTTATCGGATCATCAAGCAGCGAAGTTCCTTTTGTATCCATGATCTTAACCGTCAAAGGTGGTAACAATGCAATGGCTGATGATTTAGGTAAATCAGGATTAGCCGCATTAACCGCGAGCATGATGGGTGAGTCAACTCAAAACCATACATCTGAACAATTTGCCAATGAGTTGGAGAAATTAGGAAGTTCTATCAACTTTAACGCAACCAGAGATGCTGTTACCATGACGGTAAATGCTCCGAAGAAAAATCTGGATGCAACATTGAAATTGGTTGAAGAAAAATTGCTTCGTCCGAAATTCACCGCTGAAGATTTTAAATTGATTCAAAAACAAACAGCTGAAGGTATCAATGCTGAGCGTGTGAATGCAGCTGATCAAGCTAATAAAGCTTATGCCCGTTTATTGTATGGTAAATCAATCCTGGCAGAACCTGTGAACGGAACCATCAAAAATATCCGTGGAATGGGTGTAAAAGATGTACAAAGTTTTTACGATAAATTCTTCTCTCCATCGGTAAGTAATTTGGTTGTGGTGGGAGATATTACAGAGGCGGAAATTATGCCGAAACTAGGATTCCTGAAAACCTGGGCTAAGAAAGAAGTGATGTTGCCTCCTGTAATAGCTGCTCCGGTTCCTATTACGCAAACTCAGATTTACATTGTTGATAAATACAAAGCAGCACAATCGGAGTTACGTGTAGGTTACAGAGCCTTGCCATATGATTATAATGGTAAATTCTTTAAATCAACCGTGATGAACTTCCCATTGGGTGGAAACTTCAATAGCCGTTTAAACTTGAATTTACGCGAAGATAAAGGCTTTACTTATGGTATCAGAGGTGGTTTCCAGGGAACCAAAGCATATGGCTCATTTACTGTTAGTGCGGGCGTTCGTGCTACTTCAACAGACAGTTCACTGAAAGAAATTTTCTATGAGTTGAACAAATACCGTGAAACAGGTATTAGTCAGGAGGAATTATCATATACCAAAAAAGCATTGTCACAAGGTGATGCATTACGCTATGAAACACCTTTTGATAAAGCCATTTTCCTGGGTCAGATTGCCAGATATGATTTACCTGTAGATTACATTTCTCAACAAAACAGCATCCTCCAAGCCATTACCAAAGCAGAGGTTGATGAATTGGCAAAAGAAATGTTACCTATAGATAAAATGGTAATAGTAGTAGTTGGAGATAAAGAAAAAATTATGAAATCACTGGAGAAATTAGAATTGAACTATCAACCGGGTTACAAATCACCAACAGGTGGAATGAAAATAGTTGATTATAAATTAGATTAATCCCTTCCAACCCTCATTCAAAAGGTCACGTACATGTACGTGACCTTTTTTGTTTCCAGATACGAGATAACCGGTATCTCGTATTGTATTAAGTAATTTAACAGAAGGGGAAAACGTTAAACTTATTATTTTTGCATGAAGACCCATTATTCAATGACCTTAACTGATATGAGAAAAATACTTGTTTTATTGAGTTTGTTTTTAGGTTGGCATGCGGGTAAAGCCCAGCAACAGCAGCAGATGTATCCAACGGTTCTGGTGGAATTATTTTCATCAGAAGGTTGTTCCAGCTGCCCTCTTGCAGATGCATTTTTAAAGGAGATGATGGGATTGGCCGATTCTAATCAGGTACCTATATTTTTCCTGGATTACCATGTAGATATCTGGAACCAATCAGGTTGGGTAGATAAATTTTCGGATACGTCCTTTTCGCGCAGACAGCGAGAGTATATGGTAAAAACTAAACAGCAAGCATTGTTCACACCCATGATGTTTGTGAATGGAGGAGGAGCTTTACCGGGCAGCGCCAAAAAAGAAGTAGGGCAGTTGATCAACAAGAACATGAATGCCGAACCACAAACGCAACTGATGACTCGTGCAGGATACGTAGCAGCTTCGAACACGTTGATCTTAAACTATGAAATAGTGGGAAAGATGGATAGCTGTAATCTTAATCTGGTGTTGGCTTATAAAGAAGTTAAGAGTGATATTACCGGTGGAGAAAATAAAGGGCAACTCCTAACACATCACCACACAGTAAAGAAGTGGAAATGGTTCCCGATTGATCCTTCCAAAAAGGGTAAGATAGAAATGGAATTACCTTACGATGTAAAACTATCCGACCTTATGTTGATTAGTTTTGTACAGCAAGAAGCTACCTGGAAGGTACTTGCTACGGATCAGTTAATGTTTAGGTAAATGATGTTATGGTTTGCTTTAAATATTTATCTGGAGTATTAATCACGATATGGTAAGTCAATTAATGATCATCACTCTTCATCATTCTTTCAATATGATTCATCATCGACAAAGCAGCCTGTTGCTGTTGTATCCATTTCGCTTTATCAGCTTCACTTACTTTTTTACCTTTTAAGGCAGCGGTTGCTTCTTCATATTTTTCAGTGTAAGGTGTTTTCAGGTTTTCAAATACATTCTTATACATACTCTTTTTGTTAGACTGATACCATGCAGTTAATCCGGGAATAGCCTTCAACACAATCGTTGAATCTTGTCTTTTTAAGTATACCGCATAGTTGCTCAGGATGGCATAGGTATAATGTCCTGCAGTTTTAATATGTTCTTCGAAGTATTTGGTGTAATCGTCTTTTCCGTATTCAGCAATGATGGATGATAATTGGAGTTGGAACGGTTTGTTGGTTGTATTCAAATAAGGTTTCGCATATACCAAAGCATCGCTTCCTTTTTCGTCAGCAAGTGCGCCAATACCCGCGGCAACTACATTGTAAGAAGAATCCTGAGTGGCTTTGATAAACAATTGTTCATGAAGTTTATAGTTATTCGACTTGCTTAATAATATGATGGCATCTCTGCGAACCGAAGCTTTCGGGTCGGCAAAGGCAAGCTGCCCTAATCGTGTTTCAAATGCTGAATGGAATGTATCAGGTACGGCAGAAAGTAACTCAATACCCAATTCCCGCATGCCATAAAAGGAATGGTTCATTAATGTATGAATTTGCTGTTGTAGTTTAGGTGTTAGTGTTTCCGGTTTGGATTCAATCAATGCATCTACAGCCTGTTCTTTATCGAGGTATAGCGGAGCATAATCCAATTGGTATTCGTATTCTTCTTTGGTTTTATTTTCGGTGATAACAGCCAGCAGCATTTTTTCAGCATCAAAATTTGTGAGTTCAATCGGAGCATCGGCTTCAAATACAGCACTCCAGTTAGCATGGTCAACCCATACTTTATGACGTGTTGCTTTCCCGTTGCTGTATATATCAATGGCTACCGGTAATTTAAATATACCAAATGCCATTGTATCCTGAGCCTGATTGATGGTTACCTTAACAGCTTTATTGGTTTGGTTGTAGGTATATGTCACATCCAATACCGGATGTCCGTTGTTCAAGAACCATTGATTGAAAAACCAGTTTAAATCTTCACCTGTCATTTCTTCAAATGCTAAGCGCAAATCGTGAACTTCCACACTTTTAAACTTGTTACGGGTGAGGTATAATTTCAATGAAGCAAAGAAGGCATCATCGCCCACATAATTGCGCAGCATGTGCAGTACACGGCTTCCTTTTTGGTAACTCACCACATCAAACATGTCATCTTGGGTGCGGTAGTGGAAACGAATGAGGTCTTTTTTATGTGCCGATTTCTGACGCAAGTATTGTTTCAGGTTTTCATCAAAATCATAATCAGCCATCATTTTACCATACTTGTATTCGTTCCATAGGTATTCACCATAGGTGGCAAATGATTCATTCATGGGAATATTCGACCATGATTCGCAGGTCACCAAATCACCAAACCAATGGTGAAATAACTCATGCGCGATAATGTCTTCCCAGGGATTGTCGAGGTGTTCTCGTGCATCATGCTGTACCAAATCAAAGTGCAATACTGCAGAAGTATTTTCCATGGCACCACTCACAAAATCGCGCACCACAATTTGCGAGAACTTTTCCCAGGGATAATCAACACCTAAACGTTTGGAGAAACATTCCATCATCTCGGGGGTACTTCCAAAAATAAGATTGGCGTAAGGCTGGTAGGCTTTCTCCAGATAATAATTCACCTCTATGGAGTCTCTCCAAAAATCACGGGTTTCGGTAAATTCACCAATGGCAATCATGGTGAGGTATGGAGCTGCCGGTAATTTTTGCGACCAATAATCGGTGCGGGTATTGTTGGGATTATTTTTAGAATATACCAGCAATCCATTAGACAATGTGATATCGGTTGCATCAACAGTGAGATACAACTCTTGTGTCATGCGTTCATTCGGATAATCAATGGTTGGGAACCAGCCTGAGTTGGATTGTGTTTCGCCCTGACTCCAAATCTGGCGGGGTTTGTTGGGTTCCGTTTTCAGTGGATTGATAAAGTACAATCCTTTTGCATCCGAAATAGCTGCACTGCCTTCTTCGGTAATTTCATTGGGACGGGCAGTATAATCGATAAATAGCTTAATAGTATCCTTACGGCTGTACGCTTGTTTAAAGTCAATACGAATGATCTTGTCATCATACGTGAACGGTACATTAACGGTATCTTTTTGCAGCAGGGCCACACGGTGAATAATAAATTTATGGGCATCCAACTCCAGCACTTTCTGGTCATAGAAATAAGGAGTGAGGGTTAAAATAGCTTTACCCTGTACATATTGTTTGCTGTAATCAAAGCTCAGGTGCAATACAGTATGAATAAGATCGAACTTACGCGGATGGCTTTCCTGGTAAGCATAAGAACTTGATTTTTTGCTGTCGGTAACAGTTATTTCCTTTAAAATTCTTGTTTCTGGTTGGTTGGCAGATGTATTGTTTTTGTTTACTTTGCAGCCACCTAAAAGTAAAGATGTCAGTATAAACGCTATCGGATAAAATCTCATGCAGTTAAATTTGGCAACAAGTAAGTAATTTTCGAACGAATAGTAAAATGATCACACTAAAAGTTAATAACGGTTCTGCCTTTTCAATAGACTTTAATAAACAAGAAGTAATCCTTAACGGACAACCTGTTGCTTCCGACTGGGCCGTAATTGCTCCAAATAAATATCATGTACTGTTTAATCACCAATCGTATACGCTTGAGTTAGTGAGTAAAGACGAGACCGGCAAACAATTAGTATTGATGGTGAATGGTCAGAAACATACTGTAGCCATCGAAGATCAGTATGATGCCTTGCTCAAACAATTGGGTATGGATAAAATGGTTGCCAATAAAGTAAATGAAGTAAAAGCTCCAATGCCGGGTTTGGTATTGCGTATTTTAGTAAAAGAAGGGCAGGCCGTTAAAAAGGGTGACGCCTTATTGGTGCTCGAAGCCATGAAGATGGAAAACGTTATCAAAGCAACCGGAGAAGGAGTTGTTAAAAAAATTACCGTTCAACCCAAATTAGCGGTTGATAAAAACCAGGTAATGCTGGTGATGGAATGAGAATATAATGCGGATTTCGGATTGTTGATTGCGGAATTGAGAAGTTGGTAATATGCGGTGGTTTCGTCCGATAACTATCGGAACGCTCAACCACCAATAGCGGGCATCCACTATTCAGCATCAAATCCGAAATCAACAATCCGCAATTCGAGGTACATTAAAATGGATATCCGATTCCGAAATTGAAGTTTGTATTGTCAAGCAACCATGTACTGCCAATTTTCTTAACAACCCATCTTTCGTAATTTGCTTGGTCAGGAGGATCGTTAGGTTCATGTAAGGGAATGGCAAAGTCGAAACGGATAATAAAAATGGCAAAGTTGAGGCGAACACCAAATCCTGCATCCCATGCAACTGATTTATAAAAATTGCTGAACTGAAAATCTGCACCGGGACGCTTACTGTCGGGCTTTACGGCCCACACATTGCCTGCATCTGTAAATAAGGCACCTTCCAGCCACTTGTTGTACATATTGAAGCGGAACTCTGCATTTGCCTCAAGTTTAACTTCTCCGGAATAATCCAGTTGATTGTCCACCGAATATGAACCCGGCCCGATAGAACGCGGACGCCATCCTCTTAAACTGTTTACCCCACCTGTAAAAAATCTGCGTTCGAAAGGAACGAAGTCGGGAGTGTTTCCGTATGGAATGGCAACACCGGTGTAAAACCTGTAAGCAGTTGCGTTGTTCTCGTCAAAGATGGTGTTATACCTGAAATCAATGGCCGTCTTAGCATATTGAAAATATTTTACGCCCAATAATCTGTATGATCCGTCAGCATCTTTAGGTGCATCTACAATTTTGTTGATAGCTGTCAACAGGTTTCCGGCAATTTCAAGTACATCCCATTTAATGTTCACGAAACTCAATCCTTTAGCAACAGGTTTATTGTTAAACACAAACCCGAAACGGGAGTTTAGAATCAGGTTATTGGAGAAGAGGTTTTGAAGGAAGATATCCTTTTCACTTAGTTCGGCCAGTGTAGGATCAATGATCTCACTTTGGATGAATGCAATTTCGGCCGGAGCAAAATAATAAGAGATCAATCTTTTATTGAACTGGTAATTGAGTCCTGATGTAAATACAGTTCGCTTGTAATCCACATTCACTTCATAAATGGCAGAAGTACTGATAATGGAACGTGTGCTGTAAAGCCCGGGTGTATGGTCAAATCTTGGGAAAAACAAGATGCGTGGCATGATAAGACTGGCTGTAACACTTTGTTCAGTAGCATTGATGAAACCTCCGGTTTGTTTCTTGCCTTGTGCCTCAAATGATGACCGGAAGCTCAATTGCAGGATCTCTGCATTCCGGAAAATATTCCGGTTGGTGATCTGTGCCATAGCCGCCACACCATAGTTCCGACTTTGACTGGTAATGGTATTGTTCTGATCGGAAGTGATGGCCTGGGGTTCCAGAGTGAAAGTATATTTAACCGCTGGGACAAGTTTAATATTGTAATTCACAAACCCACTGTCCCGGGTTTCGAATGTGTGCGTTTGAATGTTGATGAAACGGAAAATGGACAGATCAGATAAACGGGAATAGGTACGGTTGAATCTTCGCTCCGCATACAATTGATTGGGTGCAAACTGGATATTTCTGCCCAGAATGCCCGGATTCAGTTTATACCTGCCCATATTGTAATGGATACTGTCAAGCGTAACGGTATCTGGTACTGTGGTCGGGAGTTCTGTATTATCTGGTGTGATTGCACTTTTGTCAATATCAACAGATACATCTTTGATATAGTATTTTTTGTGAACGGAGGTATCGTCCTTGTTGGTAATATTCAACCCCAGCTTTACAAAACCATCGGCCGATGCTGTATCCACATCAAAATCAACATACTCTTTACTAATGGAGTAGTATCCGTTGTTGTGTAATAATGTTACAATGCGGTCCTGTTCCTTCTGCATCATTTCAGTTTTAAAACCGTATCCTGTAGTGATAAAGGTTTCTTTCATATGTTTGCTCACCAGGTCATATATTTCCTTGTCGGCAATTTGCAAATTATACTCTCCGAAGAAATAACGTTTATTGAGTTTAACAAAATAGGTAACGGTTGCTTTTTTGCGTCTGCTGATATGAACTTTATAAGTGATCTCAGGATAATAATACCCCATTCCTCTGAGGTATCCTGCGAAACTTTGTACTGTAGCATTGAGGTACAGTGAATCAATTAACACCGGAACTTCACCTAAAGAGTTACGCTCAAAACGTTTCCACCAATTGTCTTTGCCCCTTGATCCCATAAAATAGAAGTAAGGACGGCTGTTAATGAAAAGCATGAACTTACGGTTGGGCTTCAGTCGATAATACTTGGTAATATTTCTTTTGATTTCTTTGGTATGTGGCTTTTCTATCTCAACTTTGTTTTTTAACAATAAAGCCTGATCATCGTTGAGATATTTTTTGATGCCGCACGCGCTAAAAAATAGTGTCGCTACGAAAAGCAGGACTCCATGTAATAACCATCTATGTATGTTAACTAAGGCTACAGCCAAACTGATTCAATCATTGAAAGATAAACGGAACAGGCAAGAATCGGGCCTCTTTGTTATTGAAGGCGCCAAAATTATTGCGGAGTTGCCAGCCTCGAAAATAACCCTTAAAAGCCTATTTGCAACCCGCAATTGGCTTGAGGCTAATAAAGAGCTGCTTCCCGATGTTGATAAAGTGGAGGTTACAGAGCAGCAACTCAAACAAATTAGTTTTTTGCAAACACCTCAACAGGTCCTTGCACTTGCATATATTCCTGATGTTTCAGTGGCGACCAGTCAATTGCAGTCACACTTTTCTATTGTTCTTGATACATTACAGGATCCGGGTAATTTAGGCACCATCATTCGCATTGCCGACTGGTATGGCATTAAACATATTGTGTGTTCAACAGATAGTGTTGATGTGTACAATCCCAAAGTTGTACAGGCAACCATGGGTTCTTTCCTGAGGGTAAATGTGGTATATACGTCTCTGGAAATGTTTTTCTCAGAAAATAAACTTCCCGTTTATGGAGCTGTAATGGATGGTGCAAACCTATATGCAACAAACTTTCTCAAACAAGGTTTGCTGCTGATTGGGAATGAAGGTTCGGGTATTGAGGAAGGGTTGATGAAATACATTTCACATCCTGTGACCATTCCAAGACAAGGCAGAGCAGAGTCGCTTAATGCCGGTATTGCTACCGCAATTATTTGTGATGCGTGGGCGCGGCAGAACGCTTCTTAAGGAAAACATACATCAATCCCGCAGCTATCAGCAATCCGATACTTACCCATTGGGATTGGCTCAATGGCCCGATAAATCCACGGTCTTCATCACCTCTTAAAAATTCGGTACCAAAACGTGCCGTTGCATAAATGAAGATGTACCATAACATTAACTCGCCTGCAAATTGCTTACGTTTTCCGTACCACATTAAAAAGAGGGCTGCGCCAAAAATGATGGTAGCATCCATCAATGGTACCGGATACAATGGTGTATCGAGTGGATGAGCCTGACTCAAAGGATTGTGATAAACGACACCCAACGCAGGTGAACAAATTTTGCCATGGCAACAACCGGCCATAAAACAACCTATTTTACCAAAACCGTGCACAATGGCAGTACATACAGCCAACACATCAAAAGCGGGAGCGGGCTTAACTTTACGGAACCTGAAAAATGCAAATAATGAGGTAATGCAAAAGATAAACGAGCCGTAAAACACAAATCCGTTTCCATTCAGTTCAATCATTTTTTTCGGATGTTCCATGTAATAGTTCCAGTCGCTGAACCACAAAAAGACTTTACCGCCAACATACGAAGCCACAATAATCAATAGGGTCATTTCCGATACGTGGTCCTTGGTAAGGCCAATGGTTGACGATTGTTTTAGTGCATAAAAATAGGCCAGCAATGCGCCCAGCATGATGCAAAAGCCATAGCTGTATACCTGAATGGAGCCGAAGTCAAATAGAATAGGATGCATACAGCAATATAGAATTTTTCTCCCTTACACATTAAATTCATTCAGAATTATGCATTTTTGCTGCTGTAATTAAGAATTCACATGACAAACGAAACATCCATTCACTCAAGCAAAGCTCCTGAACCTGTTGGTTTATATCCTCACGCCAAACGTGTAGGTAATTTATTGTTTTTATCGGGAGTGGGTCCGCGCGAAAAAGGAACCAAAAAAATTCCGGGAGTGGAGCTGAATGAAGATGGTACGATTGCTTCATATGATATCGAGACACAAGTGCGGAGTGTCTTTAATAATGTAAAGCTAATTTTAGAAGACAGTGGCAGCAGTTGGAATCAGATTGTGGATGTAACCGTGTTTCTAACCAATATGAAGGATGATTTTCCTACGTACAATAAATTATGGGCTGAGTATTTTGCCGGAAATCCTCCGTGCCGTACAACATTGGAAATAAACTGCCTTCCTACTCCAATTGCTATTGAGCTAAAGGTGATCGCAACTATCGCGTAACTTGATACGAGATACCAGATGCCAGTAATTGGATACAGGATTTTGGATGCCAGATATCATATCGGTGGTTGAGTGGTCCGATAGTTATAGTTATCGGACGAAACCACATCAGATAGTAGATAACAGAAACTAAGATCTAAATAGCGTTTACTCAAGACAAGGAACAGAAAACAACAAACTTATTTTAGAAGCTAAATGCTTGTCTTGAGTTCTAAGTGTTCTGAGTGCACGGGCGCTCCATAGAACAATGTTCCGTGTTCGTCAAAATTTTCAGGATTATCTGTTGTGTAAAACTTGCGTGATCCACCTTTGGTGAGGTGTTCTTCTAAGTAGGTATGGCGTTGCAAGTAATCGGCTAAACTATCCGCTACTATTTTTCCCTGAGAAAGAATCTGAACATTAGAGGGTGTGAATTTACGAATGCTATCCATCAACAATGGGTAGTGTGTGCAGCCCAATAAAATGGTATCAATGTCTTTCGATTGAGATAATAGTTGGTCAATATGTTTTTTTATAAAGAAGTCCGCACCCGCATTGTTCATCTCATTGTTCTCCACCAGAGGAACCCACATCGGGCAAGCCTCCTGATGCACTTTTACCTGCGGGAACATTTTTTCAATTTCAATAACATAAGATTCGGAAGCAATGGTGCCGCTTGTGCCCACAACTCCAACATGATTGGTTTGGGTGAAATCGCCAACGATTTCGGCAGTCGGACGAATAATTCCCAGTACTCTTTTATCGGGATCAATATGTGGCAGGTCTTTTTGCTGAATGGTGCGCAAAGCACGGGCCGATGCAGTATTGCAGGCCAGCACAATCAATGGACATCCCATTTCAAACAAATGCTCTACGCACTCAAGTGTGTAATGGTAAATGGTATCAAACGATCGTGTTCCATAAGGTGCACGGGCGTTATCTCCCAGATATAAATAATCATATTGCGGAAGTTTTGCCGTGATCTCTTTCAAAACGGTCAATCCTCCGTAGCCTGAATCAAATATTCCGATAGGTCCTGCTTGCATGGTTCGAAGATACAGAAGAAGTTGAGATTTGAGAATTACGATTTGTGATTTGCGAGGCTGGAGGTTAGAAGTTAGAGCTTAGAATGTGCGGTGGTTGAGCGGAGTCGAAACCAACCACCGGTATCCGATATCTCACATCCAGTATGGAGCACGCTAGTCAACCTTCCCCAACCCATCCATTTTTTTCTGCAGGGCAAAGAGTTCATCGCGCAAACGCGCGGCTTCCATGAAGTCCATCTCTTTCGATGCTTTCATCATGCGTTTTTGCGTTTCGTCAATGGTTTTTTGCAATTGAGGTTTGCTCATGTATTGTACAATAGGATCGGCTGCGATGCTTACTTCTTCCGGTTCTACATAATAGTTCACTTCTTCTGCACTGATTTTTGCATCTGCCACACTTGTTTGTTTCATGATCTCATCTATACTTTTCAAAACAGTTGTTGGAGTGATGCCATGCTCGGTATTGTATGCAATTTGTTTAGCTCGTTTTTTCTCGTTGTCTTCAATGGTTTTGCGCATGCTGTCGGTAACCCTGTCGGCATACATAATTACACGCCCTCTTTCATTACGGGCAGCCCTACCAATGGTTTGTGTTAATGAGGTTACACTGCGCAAAAATCCTTCCTTATCTGCATCCATAATGGCTACCAATGATACTTCCGGTAAGTCCAATCCTTCCCGCAACAAGTTCACTCCGATCAATACATCTATTTTGCCTAAGCGCAGATCGCGCAGAATCTCTACACGATCAAGTGTTTTTACTTCACTGTGGATGTACTGACATTTAATATTCAACCGGCTCAGATATTTGGCAAGCTCTTCCGCCATACGTTTGGTGAGGGTTGTCACCAATACGCGGTCGCCCATTTTCACGCGCTCGTCAATCACATCCATCAAGTCATCTACCTGATTCACGCATGGACGTATTTCAATAATCGGATCCAATAATCCTGTCGGACGAATTAATTGTTCTACTACCACGCCTTCGGATTCGCGAACTTCATAATCTGCAGGTGTTGCACTCACATATATTGTTTGCTGCACCATTTGTTCAAACTCGTTAAACTTTAAGGGGCGGTTGTCCATTGCGGATGGCAAACGAAATCCGTATTCAACCAGGTTTTCCTTACGACTTCTGTCACCACCATACATCGCTCTAACCTGTGGCATGGTTACATGACTTTCGTCTACTATCAGTAAAAAATCATCCGGGAAATAATCAAGTAAACAGAAAGGACGATCACCCGCTTTTCTGCGGTCCATATACCGGCTGTAATTTTCGATACCACTGCAATAACCAAGTTCACGCATCATCTCCAAATCAAAATTGGTGCGCTCCTCCAAGCGTTTAGCTTCCAAATGTTTGCCTATCGATTTAAAATAATCAACCTGTGCTACCAGATCATCCTGAATATCATGCATGGCACCATTCAGACGTTCTTTCGGGGTCACATAGATATTAGCAGGGAAGATGGCAATGTCGGTTGCAGCTTCCTGCTTGCGACCACTTACAGGATCAATCACAAAAATTTCATCGATCTCATTTCCGAAAAACGAAATGCGGAAAGCAAAATCAGCATAGGCAGGAAATACATCCAATACATCTCCTTTTACGCGAAAATTTCCACGGTTAAAATCAGCAGTTGTTCGAGAATACAATGAATCTACCAACGAGTATAAAACGGTATTACGCTGAATTTTTTGTCCCTTATGCAAACGAATGATACTGCTTTCATAATCCATCGGATTACCGGCACCGTATATACAACTCACAGAAGCCACCACCAATACATCCCTGCGACCTGAAAGGAGGGAAGAAGTTGTTTTCAGGCGCATTTTTTCAATCTCTTCATTGATCTGAAGATCTTTTTCGATAAATGTTCCGCTGGAAGGTATGAATGCTTCAGGTTGATAGTAATCATAATAACTCACAAAATACTCAACAGCATTGTTGGGAAAAAACTGTTTAAACTCACCATACAATTGCGCAACTAATGTTTTGTTGTGACTCATCACTAAAGTAGGCCGGTTGACATTTGCAACCACATTGGCTACGGTAAAGGTTTTTCCGGAACCTGTGACACCTAAAAGTACCTGTGCCCTATCGCCTCTTTCAAGTCCTTCAGTTAACGATTTAATGGCAGTTGGTTGGTCGCCAGTAGGTTTGTATTCGGAGGTAATTTCGAAGTTCATGTATGATCAGCAATTAGAAAGTAGAAAGAATACAGAACAAGTTAAGCATGCCCGCTTTCAATCGAATCTGCATATTTTACAAGGGCCATTTCGGTACGGATAATTGTTGCCACCAGCACTATCAGCAAGAATGGAATCATAATAAGTTCTGTTGTAACAAATGAGTAGGTAAAACCCCACACAATTATGGAGAGCAAACACAGCATAAGCGCAAAGCGAACCATCCACATAGCGGCATAGTTATTTGCAAACGTCCATGTTTTGTTATTTTTTCGGCTGGCTGACGTACGGTATCCGTATAGGGAGTTGATTTCCTTTGGTGGAAAGGTTTTAAATACCACACCGATAATCAATAACAAAAGGGAAGAAATCATACCTGCTTAAATATGACGTTCGGCATGGTAAGATGAGCGCACTAAAGCTCCTGACTCAACGTATTTAAATCCTTTTTCCATACCTGCTACTTTGTAGTAATCAAATTGCTCAGGTGTGATAAATTCCTCTACCGCTAAGTGCATTTTGGTCGGTTGTAAATATTGTCCCAGTGTTAATACATCACATCCATGTGCTACTAAATCGTCCATAATTTCCAGTACTTCCGCTTCAGTTTCACCAAGGCCCAACATAATACCCGATTTGGTTCTGCGACCGCGTTCTTTGGTTTTAAGAGTTTGCTCCAAACTGCGTTCGTATTTAGCTTGCGGACGTACTTTGCGGTACAAACGTTTCACCGTTTCCATATTGTGTGAAACCACTTCCGGTTTTTCATCGATTACCTGATATAACAAATCCCATTTACTCATAAAATCAGGGATCAATGTTTCCATTGTTGTATTCGGATTCAATTCTTTCACCAAACGAATAGTATCTGCCCAAACGGTTGCTCCTTTATCAGGCAACTCATCACGGTTCACCGAAGTTAATACTGCATGTTTAACGCCCATCAAACGAATGGCTTCCGCAACGCGCTGTGGCTCGTCTCTGTCATAATCCTTGTTACGACCTGTAGCTACTGCACAAAATGAACAACTGCGTGTACATGTATTACCAAGAATCATAAATGTTGCCGTTCCTTCTCCCCAGCATTCTCCCATATTTGGGCAGTTTCCGCTTTCGCAGATGGTGTGTAATTTATACTCGTCAACAAGTTTTCTCACCTTACGGTAGTTTTCGCCTGTAGGTAATTTCACTTTTAGCCATGATGGCTTTTTAACGCGCTGTTCTGTTAATGTAGGTAATTCTATCATATCACTTGTTCCAACCGAATTGGTATCCTATAAATAAATTGACTAAGTATGCAGTTTTAGGTTGGTAGGCCATTAGCGGCAATGCATCCGGAAATATATCCAACGCCACACCGGCTTCTACCGTATGACATTCATCCGGAAACTCTCCCCATTCAATGGATAAGCTTGCTTTGCCATATGCACCGAATTGCAACGAGGTATTGCTGATGCCTTGAAAAAAAGATGAGTTTCCGTAAATATTACTGGTATTTGCATGTTTAACCTGATTGTAACGTTCCGGTACTACATAGTTCCCGTAACCATCCGGATTGGTATACAAAATATCAAGGTAAATCGGTTTAAGGATGGCCGTGCTTATGCCCAGCGCATAGTTAAAGTTTAACTGTATGGCGTTTTTGTAGGGACGTTCTGTAATGAAAATTGTTTGTCCGTATCCTGTGCGCAGCGAGAACAACATATTCAAACGGCCAAGGGTGTATTGATTGGGTGTTTCAGATTGTCCGTAGATGCGTGTTTCTTTTGGATGACGCAGGCGCGCAAACTCAATATCGAGCATGTTTTTTTTGGTGCCCGTTTTTTGCCAGCCATATTTAAAGTTAATGCCACCAAGTCCACTGCTGTTAAGGTTCATGCCAAGCTGAACACGTTTGCGGTAAAAGAGTTGTGGTTCCGTAATTGCTTCATTCTGCGCAACTGCCTGCAAGGTAATGAGGCTGAATAGTACACATAAAAATGTTGAAGTTTTTACCATCCCTTCGTTGGCTTTTTAATTACATTTGACTTTCAAAAGTAATAGAAATTATGCAATGTGGCATGATTAAATTTTACTAAAAAAGACTTTTACCATCACCTTAAATGACCATTGCATGAATACAGCAGAACTTGTTTACCAGGGAGAGCTCAGAACCCTTGCCACACATGTATATTCAGGTACAACCCTGTTTACGGATGCACCATTGGATAACTATGGAAAAGCACAAAGTTTTTCACCTACGGATATGGTTGCTGTGGCATTGGCCACCTGCATCATGACCACAATCGGTATTTTGTTAAAAGAAGAGCATCTTCACTTGGAAGGAACCCAATTGGCGGTGAGGAAAATAATGGCATCCAACCCAAGAAGGATTGCTGCTATTGAGATTGATATTGAAGTGTCGGATGATAAACTCACAAAAGTGCAGCAGGAACGTATGGAAGAGATAGCGCATGCCTGTCCTGTAGCTAGAAGCCTTCATCCTGATCTGGAACAACGTGTGCAGTTCAGGTTTAAATAAGGCTTAGCGTAAAGGTGCGCTGATAATGGTTCCTAAGCTGATAGAGAACTTAGGGCATGTGCTTTTGCATGAACCCAACAACAACAGTGAAAGGGCGCACAATGTCAATAAAGCAGATTTTTTCATCGTTTAAATACAATTATATTGATACAAAGGTATAAAAATATTCCGGATACATTTATTGATTTTGAGATTGCCCCCTTTATCAACGACACAGGTGAATACGATAGTGTACAATTTACGCTGAAACATGCCGGTAAGTTTCCATTTGACGCTGCTTTTATAGCAGATCAGCTGGCAATTTACACTAAGGCAAAAATGAAACTACCCACTTTTGCAGGTGCTTACGCACTGTTTACTCCCCAGTCATATGAGCAAAGCAGCTCCGAAAATTTAGCATTATTTAAGGCTTCTCTGCTTTCAGGGACTTCCTTGCTGGATGTTTCCGGAGGCTTAGGAGTTGATGACTGGGCTTTCTCCAAACGCTTTCAAAACGTGGTTTCGCTTGATATTGATAGTGAATTGAACAAAGTTGTACGGAGCAATATGGCCAAGCTCGGACTTTCCAATATTCAGCGTCTGGATGCTGATGCATATGCTTTTGTGGAGAATAATGTGGATATATTTGATTGGGTATACATGGATGCCGACCGCAGAAGTAGTGATAAACGGACTTTTGCTTTGGCCGATACTGAACCCAATATTTTTACCATCCAGAACAAGGTGTTTTCCTTTACAAACAATATTCTGCTAAAGGTTTCCCCAATGCTGGATATTCATGCATTGATTGATGAACTGAAAACGGTTGCGGCTATTTGGGTGGTATCGGCAAAAAATGAAGTGAAGGAGGTGTTGGTGCATATTGCTCGTGATCCTCGATCCTCAACTCTCGATACCGGATACCAGATACAGGATACCGGATCCTCGATACCGGATATAACAATTACAATAGATACAATTGAGATTCATGCCGTGGATGTTTCGGATGTTGGGAATACTCAATTTCATATGCCTTACGGGGCCTTGCAAACCGAACCTAACTATGCCAGCGATGGGTTGTGGTTTTATGAGCCCTCGCTGGCTTTAATTAAATCTAATCTTGCATCTACATATTTGAAACAACATAACATTTCTCAGGTAGGTAAACATTCCATTTATGGGGTAAGTAATGTTGCTGTCCCGGGGTTTTTCGGAAGAGTTTTTCAGTTATACGAATCCTTTGAGTTTAGTAAGGGAAGATTGAAAACATATTTAGCCAACAATGGCATCAGCAAAGCAAACATTTCGAAACGCAATTTTCCTATGGAAGTAGCCGAAATCAAAAAGTTGACCGGACTGAAAGACGGGGGAGAACACTACCTGTTTTTCACCACTGATGAACAAGGTATTAAACGAGTATTTCACACAGGCAGAGGTAACGGCAAATAATCAATTACAGTAATAGCATCACCTACGGAGATTATTCCTGCATGGGGGCCTGCAATATTTTGTCCGAACATTATATGGCTATCCAGCTTACGATAGGTTGCTAATGTTTTTAAAGGTTCAGCATTTGCGATTGCCGTTTGTTGATTGATTGTGGTTACAACGCAACGTTTACATTGTTTAATCCCCCGAAAAGTTCTGTCATTGATGGTGAAATATTGCCAGAAATCTTCCTCGTGCGCTTCTTCTCCACTGAATACAATATTGGGACGGAAACGATCCATGGGAATAGGTTCATTTACCTTTGATTGCAATAATTGCAGGGACGCTTCACCGATCATCAATACAGGATAGCCATCGGCAAAACCAACCTGTTCGTTGTCGATAACATGATTGGGATTAATGCCCCGATGCGTTGTATCCGGCATGTATACCAACATTACTTCTTTTTTCAAATGATTGCTGAACCATTGATTAAGATTTTCAGGTGCTTTGATAGCTTCTACTTCATTATCCCACACTTTAACGATTAAGGTTGTTCCTGTTTCAAGAGTGTGTGGAATATTTACCTGATCTTGCTCATACCTAATTGTAAAATGGGTTGGATGTATCGAAGGTGTAAATAAACACAAACGTTTTTCATCACGTTGTGTCATAAACTGATGATTTGCATCCACCAACATCCAACGTCTGTCATACTGCAATCCGGTGGAGCATAAATATGCCGACTCGAGAGAAATCCCCGCGAGGGATTTTACTGGATAAATATAAATGCCGGTAACGTGGTTTTTCATTTGTAGCAAATATATTATTATGGCGTTTAACTAGAAGCGATTCTGGATTCTTGCTTCTCGATGCGGGATACCGGATACGAGACCAAGGCTGCTAGATCTTTTTGGTATACTTTTTTCATGTTAATTTTTCGTGCTTTCGTATACAACATTAGGTTCGTTATAAACATCCCGGAGGTCTACTTCGATAAACTCAGTATGACATCGTGTTCTTTCTTATCTTAATTATTAGTGCCTTGTGTATAAAAAATTACCTGAATTGATAATCAACTCCCGTAACCTGTGTCAACAAAGTATCCGGGCCATCCAGTATAATGGCATTTTTTTCTGGTGTTGGTGTAAGCGGACTGTTTGTGCTTATGTATGCACTCATAACCGTATGCAAAGTTGAGGTTGTGTTTTTTGCATCCGTTACACCCTTCATGCGGCATAACATATCTTCAGGATCTCCTTCTCTTTCACAGGCCAGTATCGAATACAATTTTTCAGGTTCTACAGGGTGTCCATTAATGGTTATCTGTTGAATTCGTTTCCCCGTTTCCCCAAATGCATTGAAACGAACATTCATTCCTTTAAACTTTACAACCCATCCGCCAAACCGCATTGACGCATCTTTTGCAAATACATTGCTCAACTCTTTTTCAAGCCATGCAATAAGTTGTTTACCGGTTGCTTTGGCAGTTCGTATATTGCTATCTACCGGCAGCATATCAAAAATGTAACCGTTGGTAATCGGAATATTCCCGGTATGATCGGGCGTGGTGCGTGGAGGACAAAAACGGAATCCATTTGACAATACAATATCAATATCGGGAAACTTCCATTTGAGTCCATTCAATATCATTGTATCAATAGGATTCTCTACAACAAAATAACGATAGAGGGGAATAGTACTATAACCGATTACCTGATTGATATGTTCTTTGTAAACCGATTCACTTTCGTTGGTGAGTGTTTGAATCTGTTTATCTGCTTTTACCTTGGTTGGATTTACTTCCAGCAGTTCATATGCATCTGAAATAACTTTTCCGTTTTCAACGGTCAGGTTCAATTTTCCGATGAAAGAGCCGAATGCTCCCGGCTCAACAACTTTCGCATAAGTACATTCAATGGGTTTACGCACACGCTCATGTGTATCACCTCCTAAAATATAATTGACGCCTTCGCATTCCTTCATGTTGGCCAACGCAATTTGTTGCGACAACCCCAAATGGGCGAGGATAATAATAAACGCACACTGTTCCTGGTTTTTGAGTACATCTACATAATAAGCAAGATTCTCTTCAGGTTTGGTGTAGATAATACCTTTACTATAATTAGGACTCTGACGAATAGGAACCAATGGGTCGGTGTATCCTAAAAAGCCAATCTTGATGCCTGCAACGGTCCATGTTTCATAAGGTCTGAAAATGAGTTCGCCTTTTTTGCCCTGACCCAGATCATGAAACATGTTAGTGCAAATTTTAGGAGCATTCAATGAACCCAATAAGGTTTGCATGTTTCTCTTACCATAAATTACTTCCCAATTTCCCGGAAGGAACAGGTCGTAATTCATGGCATTCAACAACGGCACAAAAGCTTTGCCGGTTGTTTTAACACTGAGTTCACTACCCTGAAACATATCACCCGTATCAATGATATAGGTATTGGGATTTTCTTTTTTCAGTTGGTTAAGCATGGTTGCCATATAGGCATATCCCCCTGTTTTGCGAAACACACTTT
>JAZKGH010000239.1:0-12907 GCA_040386055.1 Bacteroidota bacterium | reverse complement strand
TGAGGGTAGTCTGAAAAGTCGATACGTACCAAGCCTTTTTCGGTGGCGGCCCAAGCAATATTTCCATGTACGGCAAGGTCGTTTACCATATTCTGTTGTGGAGTTCCGAGACTCACTTCGCTGATCTTTCCCTGCCGTATTACAAAAACGCCTTTACCCAATGTGGCCAAGACCAGGCTACCATTATCGAGTTGATTGATGGCATTCACACGTACATTGATCTGCCGGGGAAATACCTGTTCGAAACAGCTATCTGGCGTTTGCCTCATAGAAGCCTGGTCGCACCTCCAGCAACCATTGCGGTGAAGGAGCAATCCCCTGTCGGCACCGACCCATAACCGGCCTGTGTTATCGGCAAATACAGTATACAGGTTCGGTGTGGTCACCGCTGCTCCCGGCACTTTATCTGGGTTCATGAACAAGGCATAATTCATTACTGTGAACAGCGTATCATTCCTGATGGTCGCTCCTTTTGATCCACGAAGATGCTGGAGCACTTTCCCGTTGGATTCACTCACTTTCCTACACCCGTGTGAATAAGCCACGATCAATTCATGACGGGAACTGTCATAATAAAGTTCATTGCACACCGAGGTAATGATATGCACGCTGTCTGCGATCTGCATCTTGCGCAGTAAGGTATCATCAGCGAGGATGGCGAGCGTTCTTTCGGTCGTGGCAAGATAAATCTTATGTGCCCCGTCTCCGGTAATCTGGCGGGGATATTCATGCTCCCCGAAAAATGAAGTATTCAATACTTTCTCCCTGGGATCTGGCACATAGAAGACTCCATCAGAATGCGTGGTGAACCAATAGCCGCCTTCAAAGTCCTGTGTCATGCCAGTGACCACATAATCCCCGAGCCAGGACATAGTATGCTCCTTCGACAAAGGCTTACCGGCACTAATGCGCTTGATACCCTGCATAAAAAAACAGATCCAGAGATTACGGCTTCGGTCTTCGTATAGGTGTGTCACGGGGGCATCAAACCTCACTGCTTCTACCACCTGGTTATTCCGTATCGTATACACCCAGTAATTGAATGCTACGAGGCGGTCCCCATTCTTACGGGTGATCATTACCGGTGCGATGGAAACAGAAGGATTGTTGTACATGCTATCCTGGAAACGGAAATTTTTCCCGAATCGGCTGTCTCCCTTATGGGATACACCGCAGAACGATACCAGGTCCAAGTCGGTTCTCAGATTTAGGGAACTGAACGGGTGGGGATGGCTGGTATCGCAGCTGTATTTTTCTGTGGGATCCGTGCTAATCAGCCCCGAATAACCTGAAGAAAAATAACGTGGCTGTTCATTCCTGAAACAGATCCCAGTGATAAAATCCTCATATAACAAATGCTTGCGAGCTTGGACCGGAAAATTGTAGCGTACAAACCGTTCTCCTTCGAGGAAATATAAATTCTTGTCGATGCACCTGACCCAGATAATTCCACCCGGAGAGACATATATCTTATCCGCCACATTGTTCCCCAGTCCATCGTTTACAGTAAAAAGACGAAAATTCCGGCCGTCAAAACGCGTGACGCCCCGGTCTGTACCAAACCAGAGGTATCCTTCGGGATCATTCACTACGCAATAGGTTTCATTGCTCGGCAGTCCATTATTGGGTGTGAACTGGTAATGCACCGGGACTGCATTCTGGGCATACGGTTTGCCCTGTATACATATAAGCGACAGTGACAGCAACAATACCCCGTATGTCCGTGCAAAAACACGCATGCTGCAATGTAGGAAAAAGTTCGACATTTCAAATGTCTGGTCTACGAATTAAAAAAGTCCGCATAAGTGGAAGTTGTATATTAAATCATTACTAACGTAACTGATTTCAATAGTGTGTTCAACAGATCATCAACAAACGGTTCTGTCCGGGTTTTTCTTTTGGTGCACGGTGCACACAGGGCAGTACTTTACTTTCCGGATGATCAACCGCTAATCTCCACATATGACCCAGACCTAAGCTGATAGGTTTCGCCTTAGGTTTCGCCCGATAGTGCAGATCAAAAAAGTTTTCACTTAAAAAGGATTCAAATTCTTCATCTGAACCACTGTAAAGTTTTTTGAGTTCATCACGTATTTCGGGAACAAGCACTTTTTGTTCAGCTTGTGAATTGAGCAATATTTCACTCGACTCGCCATAGTAAGTGCATAAAAAGGTATCAGTCGGTACAGGAGAGTGATCTACATGAAAGGAATATACATCGGTAGGAAAAAGAGGATAGGTATCATCTCTGTCATAGCTCCTGATTATATTAAGAATGGGTGATGCTCCATGCGCCTTCAGCAGCTTCAGATCATTTAAAATAACTTCACGGGCAAGCTGCCCCTGTTCACTTAACTCAAGCTCAAAAAGATCTTCTTCATCAAGAACTGCTATATTTTCGTTTAGTTCTACTTTTGTAACAATCTCCGAAAAATCACCTTTTAGTTTGCGAACCCAACAAATCGCATTCATGTTACCAGTAAAAGGTGTGGAAACAAGGTCTTGAAAACTTGTTACATGTTGAATTTGATTTTCAGAATGTGATGAATTATTCATAACGGAATGTGCAATAATAACAGAATTAAGTATTTAGATCATGATCTCCGATAAGGATCAAGGTTTCAAAAAAGTTCGACTTTATTCCGGTTCCCGCTACTATAACGACTTTATAATTTTTCTGGGTTAACGGTTAGTTTATTACTTCGATTCAATTTCAGGTATTCACGTTTAATGTGGATGTATATTTTTACGTCTGAAACATATGATAATTAACCAACCGTAGTATCAAAAATAAAGGCCATGCATTTGTATACATGGCCCTTACGGATATAAAGAAGTGGGAGTATTAGTGTTTCAAAAACTTTTGTTGTGAAGAAGCTCCTGTTTTATCAACGATGATACACTGATAGATGCCTGAATGAAGTTGATCTATATTGATAGACGTTTTGTTATCCGCATCTGTTTTAGTCTGAGTTAACATCAGTTTTCCAGTGATGTCATATATTGAAATAGTAGCACCGGTCTCAATATTGGAGATAAATAATGTATTGGAAGCGGGATTAGGATAGAGATTGAAATTATCGGCTTTCGCAGATAGCGTTAATAAACCGGTATTTAACGGTGCCGAAGCCAATTGTACTTCATCGAGTATAAGTATATTTCCAAGAGTTGGATCAGAACCCTGAATGGAGGAGGCTCCAATAATAATGATAATTGAATCAGGAACATCCGTGCTTATAACGGGAATTCTGAATTGAGTATAAGTAGCTTTGGGTTCAAGTGCCAGGTAACTACCTCCCACAAAGTTTCCTCCTTTGGTTGTTTGAACAGAGATGCTGGCAGAGTCAACACCGGGAGTTGAGAATTTATAATATCCGATAAGTGTGTCATTTTGGTTGGTAAAAGGAAGTCCCATAATGCTCCCTCTTTGTTGCGGAAATTTGCCATTTATAAGGTACGCCTCATTAACACTGCCATTCTCTCCGCTTATGGTTACTAGTTTAAGCGCAGCAGTTCCTTTATATGCATCTGGTACTTTACTTACACATTCCATTGGGCCGCCAACATCCCAACCGTTGATTTTATCTGAGGACATTACAGTCCATGTTTCGAAATTTCCATTGGGAATTGTTTGCGTAACACCGGGGCCTGTAAAGGCAAAATCATCATAGGTAATATTGCTGCCGATGGCCACTCCGATTTGGGTAAGCAGGTTGCTGGATGCACATGCAATGATTACACTGTCGGGTGCGGTTGTTAGTGAGATAGGGAACGAAAAGGTTGAAAAGGTTGTTTGGTTTTTTCCACCCAACGTAAAGAACATTGTTCCGATGGATGCTCCGTTTTTCTTGAAGTTAATTAACAGGATAGCAGAATCGCTACCTGCCATATTAGCTTTGTATTTTCCCGTAAATGCTGTTGGTATTTGTGAGAATGGAACACCACCTTCACCATTCAAAGGATCTCCCGGAGTGTTTGAAATGAAGGCGCCCATTGTGTCACCCATCGAGCTTAGGGAAGTCTCAAGTTTGACAGCCGACCCTGTAACACCGCTAACTTTAGTGACACTAATAATGCCACTACGCAACGTTTCTCTGTTGGAGTTAGCCCAATTCGACAGATCATCATATTGTGTTGTAGTCCAATCTTCAAATGAACCGTTAAGGATACTTTGGGCATAAACGCCATAGCTTAGGAACGTGAGAAGTCCTAGTGCGAGTAGTGATTTTTTCATAATGTTGGTTGTTTAATAGTAATCAAATATAACTATTTATGAGAATCTTACGTTTGAATGTACGCCATCACGAAACCGCATAAAAAGTGCGAAACCTGCTTTATCTTTGAAGGGTAAATACCATCAGAAAGGAATGGGGTTTTTGTAGAATGGAAATAAGAAAAGTTAATGTAATAAGATATGTAACACCATTGCGTGAAGGCGGCTCAATGCCGGCTATTGCAGAGGCGGATGACGGATTTTTATATGTGCTCAAATTCAGGGGAGCAGGGCAAGGTCGTAAGGCATTGATTGCCGAATTTATAGGCGGAGAATTGGCAAGAGCTGCAGGATTAAGGATGCCTGAGCTTGTTTTTGCTGAATTGGACGAAGCCTTTGGCCGCACAGAACCTGATGAAGAAATTCAGGATTTGCTTAAGGCAAGTGTGGGGCTTAATTTAGGAGTTCATTATTTATCAGGTTCCATTACCTATGATCCGGTAGTTGATAAAATAGATTCGATGTTTGCGTCCAAAATTGTGTGGCTCGATGCATTTATTACCAACGTAGACAGAACAGCACGCAATGCCAATATGTTGATGTGGAACAAAGAACTGTGGTTGATAGATCATGGAGCATCATTGTATTTTCACCATGTATGGAACAACTGGGAAGTACAGTCGCAACAAGCATTTACACAAATCAAGGATCATGTGTTATTACCTTTTGCCAATGATCTTGATGGAGCGGATGGCGAAATGCGTAAGTTAATTACTCCTGAAATGATAGGTGCGATTGTAAATGCAATTCCTGAGAGTTGGCTGGAACCCGAAACGGAAAGTGAAACGGTTGATTCGATGAAAGAAGTGTACTGCCAATATTTAACCAAACGATTATCCCGTAACTTTATTAACGAAGCCAAACATGCAAGACAAGCAAGTATTTGAGTACGCCATTATACGGGTGTTGCCGCGTGTTGAGCGAGGAGAGTTTGTGAATGCAGGCGTGGTAGTGTATTGTAAAAAGCAACAATTTTTAAAGGCGATGATTCAGTTAGATGAACAACGGATCAAATCATTATACAAAGAAGCGGATGTGTTGGAAATAAGCAATCACCTGAAGGCTTTCGAACAAATATGTTTGGGTAATAAAGCTGCTGGACCTATTGCGGCATTGGATGTGCCCTCACGTTTCAGATGGCTTACGGCCAAACGAAGCACTGTAATCCAGGCTTCCGAAATTCATCCGGGATTGTGTACCGATCCTAAGGCTGTGTTGGAGAAATTATTTACACAGATGGTTGTGATGTAAACTTTAGAAAGCATTCCGCAATCAACACTCCGAACTCCGCAATAAAAAATCCCCTGCCTTTCAGCAGAGGATTTCACGATATAGTAGCATTGACTCAAAGCCAATACTAAGCCCTCATTATACACGGGAGGGAAAACCGGAAAGGGAAATTAAGAATTGGGTATGACGAATTGGGAATTCATTCCGCAATCGACACTCCGAAATCCGAATTTTTTATGCGTCAATCTTCGCGTATTTAGCATTCGCTTCAATAAACTCTCTGCGGGGTGGTACTTCATCTCCCATCAACATACTGAAAATACGATCGGCTTCTGCAGCACTTTCTAACGTAACACGTTTTAACGTACGGGTATCAGGATTCATGGTTGTGCTCCACAATTGCTCGGCATTCATCTCTCCCAAACCTTTATAACGCTGGATGCCCACACTGTCAGGGTTTCCACCTTTTGCCAAACGCATTACAGCTTCTTCTCGTTGGGGTTCTGTCCAGCAATACTCTTCTTCCTTACCTTTTTTAACGAGGTACAAAGGAGGTAAAGCAATGTAGATATATCCAAACTCAATAAGTTCTTTCATATAGCGGAAGAACAAGGTTAAAATCAACGTACGAATATGACTGCCGTCCACATCCGCATCCGTCATAATGATGATTTTGTGGTAACGGAGTTTGTTCATGTTTAAGGCTTTTCCATCTTCTTCTGTTCCGATGGTCACACCTAAACCGGTGAACATATTTTTGATCTCTTCGTTATCGTAAATTTTATGTTCCAGTGCTTTTTCTACGTTTAAGATTTTACCACGCAAAGGGAGAATAGCCTGGTTCACACGGTTACGACCCTGTTTAGCCGTTCCACCTGCCGAGTCACCCTCAACAAGATAGATTTCACATAACGCAGGATCTGTTTCCTGACAATCGGCCAGCTTACCCGGTAATCCGCTACCACTCATGGCACCTTTACGTTGCACCATTTCACGGGCTTTCTTAGCCGCGTGACGGGCAGTTGCAGCAAGAATTACTTTCTGAACGATCAGTTTAGCTTCCTTAGGATTTTCTTCAAGGTAGTTGTTCAGCATTTCGCCTACTGCCTGATCCACTGCTCCTGTTACTTCACTATTACCCAATTTGGTTTTGGTTTGTCCTTCAAATTGTGGCTCCTGTACTTTTACAGAAATAACACCGGTTAATCCCTCACGGAAGTCATCACCCGCAATTTCGAATTTCAGGTTTTTGAACATTCCTTCTTTCTCACCATACGATTTCAATGTACGCGTTAATGCTCTGCGGAAACCCGCAACGTGTGTTCCACCTTCGTGGGTATTGATATTGTTTACGTATGAGTGTAAGTTCTCGGTATAACCATTGTTGTAAATCATGGCTACCTCAACGGGTACTCCTGATTTTTCGCCTTCAACATAGATCGGTTCAGGAAGGATTTTCTCACGTGTTCCATCCAGGAAGTTTACAAACTCACGCAATCCGCCTTCGCTGAAAAATACTTCTTCGTGTATTTTTCCATCTTCATCAGGACGTTCGTCTTTCAGAGTGATCGTAATACCTTTATTAAGGAACGAAAGTTCACGCATACGTGAAGCAATAGTATCAAACTTGTAAACACCTTCGGTAAAAATGCTCATATCCGGTTCAAAGTATTGCATTGTGCCGGTTTTGTCACTTTCGCCTACTATTTTTACATCATATAGCGGTTTACCGCAACTAAACTCTTGTTGCCAGATCTTACCCTCACGGTAAACGGTTGTACGCATCAAAATAGAAAGTGCGTTCACACAACTTACACCCACACCATGCAATCCACCGGAAACCTTGTAAGTATCTTTATCAAATTTACCACCCGCATGCAATACGGTCATTACAACTTCCAATGCGGATTTTCCCTCCTTGGCCATGATGCCTGTAGGAATTCCACGGCCATCATCCAATACAGAAATAGCGTTGTTGGGATGTATGGTTACAAAAATATTCTTACAATATCCTGCTAACGCCTCGTCAATCGAATTATCTACCACCTCGTAAACCAAATGATGCAAACCTCGCACGCCTATATCGCCTATATACATGGCCGGACGTTTTCTTACCGCTTCTAAACCTTCAAGTACCTGAATATTATCGGCACCGTAATTTTGTTTGTTTTCCATTGAGCTTTCTGACATTTTTTTGTGCTGAGAAATTAATGCGTAAAAATACAGTGAACCCCTCGATTAACCTAAATTTAACACATGATTTGACTCATACTTTTCCACAAGTTTTGCCCAATGTAATTGCAACGTTTTCAGTATAATTGTGTCTACTACTTTAGATGAAAAAACTTCTACTTGTAATATTGATTTTTCAGGCCCTTTTGGGAGCCGCTCAACATGAACGTGATAACTGGTTTATGGGTACTTATTTGGGGATGAAATTCAATGGCACGGGCATGCAAGTTATTCCCGTTAATACATCGCCTTCTTATGCTCCATATGCTTCTGCAACCTATTCGGATCCTATAACAGGACAATTACTCTTTTATACCAATGGTTCTTATGTTTACAACCGGCTGCATCAGCAGATGCCTGATGGTTTCTACATTAATGGTGAAACATTTGGGATTCACAGTGTTATTGTACCGCACCCGGGAAACAAATTTCTTTATTACATTATTTCATCAGCCAGCACTGAAACAAAGTTGTACTATGCAACAGTGGATATGCGCTTGCAAGGGGGGCTTGGAGATCTGGTATATAAAAATCAGGTGCTTGACGGTACTTCCGATTTGCCGTTTTGTGTGGTGAAACAGTATTATGATGAAGGATATTGGGTCATTACCCATACAGCCGCATCCAACGAATTTAAAAGCTTTAGAATTGGGAAAAACGGACTACAACCCGCACCCGTTCTTTCATACGCAGGTAAACCTTCGCCTGCCGGTGCAAGGTATACTTATGGTAAAATGGTTTCCAATTCATCTGGAGATAGGTTTGTGTTTACGCATGGTCGGACAAATGTAACAGCTTTGGCTGAAGAGTTTTCGTTCGATAAGGCTTGTGGCATAGTAACCTTTCGTCAATCGTTTTTTGCGCAGCCTATTCAGGCGGAGGAGTACATAGCTTATTCTGCCTACAGTAGTGATGATTCTAAATTATATATCAGTTGGATTTATAGATCCGGACAAACATTTTTGATTCAGTATAATTTAAAAGATGCTTCTCCGAACAGCACCTACGTCAAACTTAGTCAAGGCAATATTTATAATGGTGATTTACAATTGGCTCCTGATGGCAAAATTTACGTTGCCTCTGCCGAAAATGCAGCAGTAACGGCTAAAGTAAGCGTGATTGAAAGTCCAAACTCATTAGGTGTTGCCTGCAACTACAGAGATAAACAGGTGGTTCTGGCAGCCAATTCCAATTTGTATTTCACAGAACATTTTCCGGAGTTTATGATGGATGTTTCACCACAACCATCCGGACATGAAAAGCCTGTTCTTGTTTTTCAAAATACTTGTGAGGGGCAACCGGTAAATATTACGTTGAAAGCACCGTTGCAAGCAGATTCTGTACTTTTGGATTTAGGAGATGGAACTGTTTTGAGAAAGACTGAGGTCGTTCATCAGTATAGTTCTATTGGCAACTATGCCATCACGTTAAAATGGTGGACATGTGGCAACGAATTTTCAATTGTTGATACTCTTAAATTGCGAAATACACCAAAGGTGCAGCTTGGTATTGATACTACCGTATGTTTTGGTAATAACTTAATTTTAAGTGGCCCTCCCGGAGCTGAAGAATACAGGTGGAACACAGGAGATTCATTGGCTGGGTTAACTGTTGTAAAACCGGGTAGTTATTTACTTAAAGTACGTGATGGAAACTGTTGGGCGGAAGATGAAATCACCGTAAGCTATTATGACCGTTTGTGGACAGCTTTAGGCGATGAATATTTTATTTGTAAAGATGATCAGGAGTTGGTTAAACTAGATGCGGGCGAAAGATTTGTTCAATACAAATGGACACCAACAGGTGATACTACTCAATGGATTATTGTGGGTGATGTGGGTGATTATTTTGTGGTTGTAAAAGATTACCGTGGATGCAATGGTAATGATGGAACACAGGTAAAAAGACGTTGTCCGGTGAGTGTGTTTTTTCCTAATGTTTTCTCTCCAAATAATGATGGATTAAATGATGGGTATGCTCCTATGGGGAAGGATCTTGTTTCCTTTAATATGAAAATTTATAACCGCTGGGGCCAATTAATATTTCAGACAAATGACTTGAACAAAACTTGGAATGGGATGTTGAAAGGGGAGGCCGCCACAGCGGATGTATATATTTACACTGCTATTTACTCCGGGTATATTAATAAACGGCTCCGTGAATTTACATCAAAGGGGTCGTTCACATTGCTGCGTTAAGGTGTTCTCCAAAGAACAGAACTATCGCCATAACTGAGAAAACGATAATCGTTGGAAAGAGCGTGCTCGTATATACGTTTCCAGTCCTTACCCACAAAAGCGGCAATCAATAGGATTAAAGTGTTTTCAGGTTGGTGGAAATTGGTCACTAATATATCTACTAATCTGAAAGAGTATCCCGGAGCTATAATGATCTGCGTACTTCCTTGCAATGAACTCAGATTCTTTTGCTCCAGATTATTAATGATGGCTTGTATAGCTTGTAGGGAAGTAGTATCGAATGTTTGGGTTTCATACGCATCCCATTGTTTGATAGAAACAGTTTCATCAGCACCATGATGCAGTACTTTTACACCATGCCAGTATAAGCTTTCAAGCGTACGGGTGCTTGTGGTGCCAACAGTGATCAATGGTTTTCCTTGTTCCAGATTTCGTGCAATGTTTTTAAGTGTGTTGAGGTATACAAAGATGGTTTCTTCATGCATTTCATGCTCGGCTAAAGTATCCGATTTTATGGGCTTAAATGTTCCTGCACCCACATGAAGCGTGACTTCATCAATAGTAATATTTTTAACACTTAAGGCTTCCAAAACAGCATCTGTAAAATGCAATCCTGCAGTTGGAGCGGCTACCGAACCCTGCACTTTTGCATAAACAGTTTGGTAACGCTCTTCATCACTTTCTTCGGTATCCCTGTTGAGGTAGGGTGGAAGCGGCAAAATACCCGCATGGTGCAATACTTCAGCAAATGATAACTGTTGATTGTTCCAGTTAAAGTTAACCAGAAACAACTCTCCCGATTTTCCATTTTTGGTCACCGATAATTCAATATCACCCGAAGGAGTTGTAATTATTTTACGCAATACTTCACCATCTTTCCAGCGCTTCGCATTACCCACCATACATTTCCAGGAGCATGACTGTTTGGATGCAAACGTAAGTTGATAATCCAGATGATCTGCGGGTTCAATGCAAAATACCTCTATTTGTGCACCGGTCTCCCGTTGAAACAACAAACGCGCATGAATGACTTTCGTATTATTAAATAGGATAAGAGAATCGGTTGGCAATAATGTTGAAATCTCTCTGAAAGAATGATCCGAGATTAGTCCGTCTTTATACTGAAGGAGCTTAGACGCATCACGTTCCGACAATGGAAATTTTGCAATTTTCTCATCAGGGAGCTCGTAGCTATAGTCTTGAATACGGATGTCTTTGGGAGTGTTCATAGTTGATGGTTCACAGATCACAGCTTATGATTGCTCAATTAACTCGTTAAAGGGGACTTATATTCTTTAGAAATTTCTCCGGAGTTCCGCTTCTCCCTCTATGGCGGGACAGCATGACAGCGATTCTAATCAACATTATTAACCAATTAACACATTCAACACAATTAACATTATCAACTTACCTACCTTTAAACACTGCCTTCCGTTTCTCCACAAAAGCATTCATACCTTCTTTCTGATCTTCACTGGCAAAACACATGTAAAAGTTCTTACGCTCAAAATATAAACCTTCTTGTAAGCCGGTGTCAAATGCTTTGAGAACGGATTCTTTGGCCAATCTTACAGCAACAGGAGATTGTAGCGCTATTTCTTTGGCCAGTTTTACGGCTTCTTCTAAGTATAATTCTTCAGGAACAACTCTATTAATTAAACCGGCCTCCAAAGCCTCTTCTGCTGAGATAAATTTACCCGTAAGCACCATTTCCATAGCAAGAGCTTTGCCAACGGCTCTGGTTAAACGTTGTGTTCCACCTGCACCCGGCATAATGGCCAGTTTAATTTCCGGCTGCCCGAATTTAGCGGATTCGCTGGCTACAATCATATCGCAGGTCATAGCCAATTCGCAGCCTCCACCTAAACAAAAGCCACTTACTGCCGCAATTACCGGTTTTTTGGTTTTACGGATCTGATCCCAGGTTTCAAACTGGTCGATCACCAGCATATCAATAGCGGTGCGGCTTTCCATTTGTTTGATATCGGCACCTGCCGCAAAAGCACGTTCATTTCCCGTAATAATAATGCAGCGAACCTCTTCATTCTGGTCAAATTCCAGCAGGGCATGTTTGATCTCCTGCATCAACTGAAGATTGAGTGCATTCAGTTCCTTAGGGCGGTTTAAGCGGATAAGGGCAATATGAGGCTGAAATTGTGCTTCTGCTAGGATGAATTCGTAAGACATTATAATTATTCTATTATATTTGCAGCGAAAATAAGACAATCCCGAAAGCTATCAACATAAATTTCGGGGTTAAATGGGTGATTATTTTGCAAAAGCATTTGCATTTCAAAATATTTGGCCCATATTTGCAGTCCTTTTTTAAAAATATACTGACATGAGAGTTTGCGATTTAACAGGTAAGAGTGCAATGGTAGGAAATAAAGTTTCTCACTCTAACGCTAAGACAAAGAGACGTTTCTACCCCAATTTGCAGGATAAAAAATTCTTTATCCCTGAAGAAAATATGTGGATTAGCTTACGTGTAACGACTAAAGCTATGAAAACCATTAACAAAAAGGGCATCAGCGCTGTATTGCGTGACTGGGCTAAAAACGGAAAAATATAATCAGGAGGAACTAAGAGATGGCACGTAGCAAAAATAGAATCCAAGTTATAATGGAGTGCACAGAGCACAAAGATTCAGGTATGCCTGGAACTTCACGTTATATCACTAAGAAAAACAAGAAAAACACTACTGAGCGTTTGGAGTTGAAAAAATTCAATCCAATCCTGAAACGTGTTACTTTACACAAAGAAATTAAATAATCTGAATCATGGCTAAGAAAGTAGTTGCAACATTAAAAACGGGAGCTGGTAAAGATTTTGCCAAGGTTTTCCGCGCAGTAAAAAATAAAAAGGGATCTTACTCTTTTAAATCAGAGATTATTGCCAACGATAACGTTAAGTCGTTTTTCAAAGGTTAATAAGCAAACTCATTATTATACATAAAGCATTCTGGATTTTTCAG
>JAZKGH010000238.1:0-7064 GCA_040386055.1 Bacteroidota bacterium | reverse complement strand
AATTTTCACACCTTTTCCAGTTCACGGATTGGACAAAGCGATGGGACTTGCACCAACACGACTAGCCATTTGCGCTTTTATCTACGGATTGTGCGGATTGTCTTTCGCGATCTGGATGATGAACAATATCATGATTGCCGATTGGCCTCAAGATATTGGAGGTAAGCCAAGTTTCAGCTATATTGAAAACATGCCTGCCTTTGTACCTGTTATGTTTGAGATGACCGTATTTTTTGCAGCTCACCTTATGGTAATCACTTTTTATATGAGAAGTAGATTATGGCCATTCAAACAAGCAGAAAATCCTGATGTAAGAACAACAGACGACCATTTTTTAATGGAAGTTGCAGTTCATAACAATGAAGAAGAATTGGTTTCTTTCTTTCAAAATACAGGAGCTGTAGAAGTTAAAGTAATCGAAAAGCATTAATACATAGATATGAAAAGCTTAAATAAAATAGCTGTTATATTAGGATTGTCAGCAATAGTAGCATCTTGCCATGATAAAGAGCAACCTAATTACCAATATTTTCCAAACATGTACGAATCGGTAGGTTATGAAACCTATGCGGAGTCGGATGCTTTTAGAGATGGAAAAGAAGGTCTGTTGCCGCCTGATGGAACTATCAAAAGAGGATTTGTACCTTATGACTATCCAAATACTACAGAAGGATACAATGCTTCTAAAGTAAGTTTGACTTCGCCTTTAGATTCTACGGCCGTAGATATGGATAAGGCAGGACAATTGTTCAATATTTATTGCGCAATATGTCATGGGGAAAAAGGAGATGGAAAAGGAAATTTAGCAAAACGCGAAAAATTACTAGGTATTCCAAGCTACAAAGACAGGGTAATTACCGAAGGCAGCGTTTTTCACGTACAAACATACGGACTGAATTCAATGGGATCTTATGCCAATCAGCTTGATGCAAATGAGCGTTGGATGGTATCAGCCTATGTAATGAAACTGAAAAGCGAATTATAATTGTATAACACACTGATCTAATTAGATATGTACACATTTTCAAGCAAATTAAAAACTTTTTCTTTCATACTGATGCTACTTGGTGCTATCGGAATTGGAGTTGGTTTTTTTAATGCACCAAAAAATATTGAAGAAGCTCAAGAAATTATAAAAGCAAATGAAGGTGCACATGGTGGTGGTCACGGAGATGCCAAACATGAGAATACCCACGATGCTCACGAAATGCCTGCTGTTCAAAGAGCTGAAAAAGATGCTCACCAAGAGCATCATGCAGAAGTGTTACACGATACTACAGCGGTTGCCGCAGCAATGGCAAATGATTCGGTTGCAACCCATACAGATTCAACTGAAACTGCCGTAGCGGTTGTTGACCACGAAGATCATCAGGCGAAAGCGCATGCCAATCATGAAGCTGATGCACATGCCGAACACCAAAAGCATTTGGAGCACCAATTTCACCAATTGCAAAACAAGCCTTGGGCTGCCTTATATGTTGCCTGTATATTTATAATGCTGATTTCATTGGGAGCACTGGCTTTCTATGCGATTCAACAGGTTGCGCAAGCAGGTTGGTCGCCAGTATTGTTTAGAGTGATGCAAGGAATTACGGCGTATTTGCCTGTGGGTTCTGTTATTTTCTTTGTGTTACTTGTTCTATGTGCAATGCATTTCAATCATTTGTTTGTTTGGATGGATGCAGAAGTTGTTAAAAATGATAAACTAATCGCTGCCAAATCAGGTTATCTTAATATACCTTTCTGGTTGATTAGAGCTGCTATCTTTTTAATTGGATGGAATTTATACCGTTATTATTCAAGAAAGAATTGTCTTGCACAAGACGAATCTAATGATAACACTTTTTACAAGAAAAATTTCAAATTGTCAGCGGCATTCTTGGTTTTCTTTATTGTGACCGAATCGATTATGTCCTGGGACTGGATTATGTCTATCGACCCGCATTGGTTTAGTACGCTTTTCGGATGGTATGTTTTTGCCAGTTTCTTTGTAAGCGGAATCACAACCATCGCATTGGTTACGATTTATCTTAAATCAAAAGGTTATTTGGAATTTGTAAATACGAGCCACATTCATGATTTGGCCAAATTTATGTTCGGTATCAGTGTTTTCTGGACGTATTTATGGTTCTCTCAATTTATGTTGATTTGGTATGCCAATATTCCAGAAGAGGTGACCTATTTTGTAACGCGAATTGAAGATTACAATCTTCCGTTCTTCGGAATGGTTGTCATGAACTTTGTATTTCCAATCCTAATTCTTATCAATACCGATTTCAAGCGATTGACATGGGTTATCATCATGGCAGGTATTGTAATTTTGTTAGGTCATTACGTTGATTTCTTCAACATGATTATGCCTTCGGCTGTTGGAGACCAATGGTTCATAGGTATACCTGAAATAAGCTCATTGCTTTTCTTTGTAGGGTTGTTTTTATTTGTGGTATTTACAGCACTTACAAAAGTGCCGTTATTAGCCAAAAGAAATCCATTTATCGAAGAGAGTAAACATTTTCATTATTAATATTTAAAGTAAAAACAGATGCAAAGTTTGTTGGTAATTATTGTTTTAGTTTTATTAGCTATTGCTATATGGCAATTGACTAAAATATTTGATTTAACGCAAGTAGGCAACAATGTGAATGATACACAGGTTGCCAACGATAAAGATAATAATGTTCAGGGTTATTTAATGTTTGGCTTTCTGGCTTTCATTTATATATTTACTATCTATGGCCTTTTCAAATGGGGACATTTGGTTTTGAGCAATCCTGCTTCAGAACATGGTAAAGATGTTGACCAGTTGATGAATATTACTTGGGTTGTTATTTTTGCAGTTCAGGCAGTTACACAAGTTTTATTGCACTATTTTGCCTTTAAATACCGTGGTAAAAAAGAAAACAAAGCATTGTATTTTGCCGATAACGACCGTTTGGAATTCATTTGGAGCGTTATTCCTGCTATTGTTCTTGCTGGTTTGATTCTTTACGGACTTTATGCTTGGACAAACATTATGTTTGTTGATGAGGATGAAGATGTAATGGTGGTGGAGCTTTATGCAAAACAGTTCAGTTGGGAAGCTAGATATGCCGGAGATGACAACGTTCTTGGTAAAGCCAATGTTCGTTATATTGAGGGAATCAATACAACGGGTACTGATTTGAGCGATCCAAATGCGCAAGATGACAAAACCGTTACGGGTGAGTTTCATATTCCAAAAGGTAAAAAAGTAGTTTTCAAATTGCGTTCACAAGACGTATTGCACTCTGCCTATATGCCGCATTTTAGAGCACAAATGAATTGTGTTCCTGGAATGGTTACTCAATTTGCTTTCGTTCCAACAATCACTACGGATGATATGAGAAGCGATAACGAAATGATTGCAAAAGTTGCCAATATCAACAAAATACGAGCTAAAAAGAGTATCGATTTGGTTAAGAAAGGCGAACCTGCTCTAGACCCTTATACTTTTGATTATTTATTGCTTTGTAACAAAATTTGCGGACCATCGCATTATAACATGCAAATGAAATTGGTAGTTGATACACCAGCAGATTTCAAGAAATGGTTGGCAGAAAAACCAACGTTGGTTCAGTCAGTAAAAGAAGCTAATGCTCCAAAAGAACCTGCAGCTGGCGAAAAAGCAGCTCCTGCTGTAGCTGATACTGCAAAAACGGTAGCCCAAATAATCAAAAAATAACTATCTTTTAATAAATTTAAAGTTAAAGAATATGTCAGACGATCACGGACACGGACACGAACTTGAACACGCTCACGAACACGAGCACCACCACAAGGATACTTTTATTACCAAATATATCTTCAGTATTGATCATAAAATGATTGCCAAACAATACTTGATTACAGGTATTATCATGGGGGTAATTGGTGTAGGAATGTCTATGCTATTTAGAATGCAATTGGCATGGCCTGAAGAATCGTTTAAAATTTTTAACTTTATTCTAGGCGATAAATTTGCTCCAAACGGAGTAATGCGAAATGATATTTATCTTGCACTTGTTACCATTCACGGTACTATCATGGTTTTCTTTGTGTTGACGGCAGGTTTGAGCGGAACGTTTAGTAACCTTCTCATACCACTGCAAATTGGTGCTCGAGATATGGCGTCTGGATTCATGAACATGATTTCATACTGGTTGTTTTTCCTTTCAAGTGTGGTCATGGTATGTTCTTTATTTGTTGAATCAGGACCAGCGTCAGCCGGTTGGACAATATATCCACCACTCAGTGCATTGCCACAAGCAATTCCTGGTTCGGGATTAGGAATGACATTATGGTTGGTTTCGATGGCGATATTCATTGCGTCATCTTTGATGGGATCTTTGAATTATGTCGTAACTGTAATTAACCTGAGAACAAAAGGAATGTCAATGACACGATTGCCGCTTACTATTTGGGCTTTCTTCATTACAGCTGTAATCGGTATCGTTTCATTCCCGGTTTTATTATCTGCTGCATTGTTGCTTATCATGGACAGAAGTTTCGGAACTTCGTTCTTCCTTTCTGATATTTACATCGCTGGCGAAGTATTACACTACCAAGGTGGTTCTCCAGTTTTATTTGAGCACTTGTTTTGGTTCCTGGGACACCCTGAAGTGTATATCGTTTTGCTTCCTGCTTTGGGTATTACTTCAGAAATTATTGCGACCAATTCACGTAAACCAATCTTTGGTTACCGTGCGATGATTGCCTCTATCCTGGCTATCGCATTCTTGTCAACAATTGTTTGGGGTCACCACATGTTTATCTCAGGAATGAATCCATTCCTAGGTTCGGTGTTTACTTTTACAACGTTATTGATTGCGATTCCTTCTGCGGTAAAAGCATTTAACTATATCACGACCCTCTGGAAAGGAAATCTTCAGTTGAATCCTGCAATGCTCTTTTCTATCGGTTTGGTTTCTACATTCATTACCGGAGGTCTGACAGGTGTAATCCTTGGAGACAGTACACTCGATATCAACGTTCACGATACGTATTTCGTTGTAGCGCACTTTCACTTGGTAATGGGTATTTCTGCACTTTACGGAATGTTTGCCGGTATTTATCACTGGTATCCAAAAATGTTCGGTAGAATGTTGAATAAAAATCTAGGATACGTTCACTTTTGGGTTACCGCCATTTGCGCCTACGGTGTTTTCTTCCCGATGCACTTTATAGGTATGGCTGGTCTTCCAAGACGTTATTATACCAATACCAATTTCCCATTATTCGATGACCTGCAAGACGTAAACGTACTGATTACTACTTTTGCTTTGGTTGGTGGTGTATTCCAATTGGTATTTTTATTCAACTTTTTCTATAGCATTTTCTACGGAAAAAGAACAGTTCAAAACCCATGGAGATCAAATACCTTGGAATGGACTGCGCCTATCGAGCACTTCCACGGTAACTGGGAAGGAGAAATTCCAGAAGTTCACAGATGGCCTTACGATTATAGCAAGCCTGGTCATGATGAAGACTTTGTTCCACAACACATCCCGATGAAAGAAGGAGAAGAAGTATTGAATCATTAAGAAAACACATAAGCATATAAAGCCTTTCCTAACCGAAAGGCTTTTTTATTGCAATTATCTGTCATTTATTTTTTATATTTATTGAAAATTAATTTTTATGGAAACTGCCAAAGAATATTCGAACGGTGAAGTAACTATTGTTTGGAAGGCAAATTTGTGTACCCATTCTGCCAATTGTGCCAAAGGACTTCCAAAAGTTTTTCAACCCAGAGAAAAACCTTGGATAAAACCACATCAGGCCACTTCAGAAGAAATAATCGATCAGGTCAATAAATGTCCTTCAGGAGCTTTGACCTATTATATAAATTCTAAAAACGCTGACAATGGACAACAATGAATTAATTTTAAACACAGAAAAGAAACGATTTGAACTCCACGTTGATGGTCACATTGCTTTTATCGAATATATCTTGTCTAAAGAAAATACAATGTATCTTACACATACAGAAGTACCTAAATCTTTGGAAGGTAAAGGCGTTGGAAGCAAAATTGTCTCGATGGCGCTCAATTACATCAAAGACAAAAACTATACATTGGCACCACTTTGTCCGTTTGTGGCAAAATACCTGGTCAAGCATCCCGAATGGAAAGTGCTTCTTGCCAATGGTTACCATGTCAAATAATTTTGCAGCTGAATAAAGTCAATGCTTTCAAATTGTAATTCCACTCCAACTTTATTTATCTTTGTTGCATGAATGAAAATTTAGATCCTACAAACAAAGGTTACGGTTTCGAGGAACTTGATATTGAGAAAAAGTTACGCCCGCTTTCGTTTGACGATTTCGCAGGCCAGGATCAAGTTTTAGAAAACCTCAAAGTCTTTGTTCAAGCCGCCAATCAAAGAACCGAAGCCCTTGACCATACACTTTTTCATGGCCCACCGGGATTGGGGAAAACTACTTTGGCCAATATTTTGGCAAATGAATTGGGCGTCGGAATCAAAATTACTTCAGGTCCAGTTTTAGACAAACCCGGCGATCTTGCAGGATTATTGACCAATCTTGAGGAACGCGACGTATTGTTTATAGACGAAATCCATCGCTTAAGCCCTATTGTCGAAGAATATTTATATTCGGCCATGGAAGATTTCAAAATCGATATTATGATCGAGTCTGGCCCAAATGCCAGAACCGTACAAATCAACCTCAATCCATTTACATTAGTTGGCGCCACAACACGCTCTGGATTGCTCACAGCTCCAATGCGCGCCAGATTCGGAATCCAAAGCCGATTACAATATTATACCACAGAACTGCTTACAACCATCGTAGAAAGAAGCGCTGCGATCATCAAAATGCCAATTACTATGGAAGCCGCAATCGAAATTGCAGGCAGAAGCCGAGGCACACCACGTATCGCCAATGCACTTTTACGACGTGTTCGCGATTTTGCACAAATCAAAGGAAATGGTAAAATCGATATCGAAATTGCCCGCTATTCGCTCAAATCGCTAAATGTTGATGCGCACGGCCTTGACGAAATGGACAATAAAATCCTCAATACCATCATCGATAAATTCAAAGGCGG
>JAZKGH010000237.1:0-6232 GCA_040386055.1 Bacteroidota bacterium | reverse complement strand
TTTTAATTGGTTAAAATTCGGTGGCAAAAATACATTTATTCTGTACAAATGCAATCTTTTTATTTTTTTCTCATAAAAATGGTAATCGGAACACCGTGTAAGTCAAAACTTTCACGCATTTTATTTTCTAAGTAGCGTTTATAGCTTTCATTGACATACTGCGGAAGATTGCAAAAGAAGGCAAACTTCGGGCTCTGTCCCGGTAATTGTGTAATAAACTTAATCTTCACATATTTACCCTTGATAGCAGGTGGCTGGTAGGCCTCTATATGAGCCAGCATCACATCATTTAACTTACGGGTAGGTATTTTACGTGTTCTGTTCTCATACACCAGCATAGCCATCTCAATAGCCTTGTGAATACGTTGTTTGGTCACAGCTGAGGTAAATACAATAGGCACATCCGTAAACGGTTCCAGCTTTTTGCGAACAACTTTCTCAAATTCAGTAGATGTCTTATGATCCTTTTCTACCAAATCCCACTTGTTTACCAATACCACCAATCCTTTACTATTGGTTTCAGCCAAATGAACCAGGTTAATATCCTGAGAGTCAATTCCAACTGTTGCATCAATCACCAATACCACTATATCACAATCTTCAATCGCTTTTACTGAACGCATCACTGAGTAAAACTCAATATCTTCTTTTACTTTGGCTTTTCTTCGAATACCTGCAGTATCAATAAGAAGGAATTTATGTCCGTACCCATTGTACAATGTATCAATAGTATCACGTGTGGTTCCTGCTATCTCTGTAACGATGTTACGCTCTTCACCCAACAATGCATTCACCAATGACGATTTACCTACATTAGGCCTTCCTACAATAGCTATACGTGGCAATCTCTCCTTTTCAACCTCCTCAGCATTTTCATCGATTTCAGGAAGATTGGCTACAACCTCATCCAACAAGTCCCCTGTTCCGCTACCTGATGCGGATGAAACGGTAAACATTTTATCGAAGCCCAAACCATAAAATTCACTGGATGAGTGCATTCTATCGTGATTATCAACCTTATTCACCACCAGCATCACCGGTTTTTTGCTCTTACGCAATAAGTTCGCTACTGATTTATCCAATGCTGTAATTCCTTCTTCCACATCCACCATAAAAATCATTACATCGGCTTCTTCAATGGCTATTTTCACCTGGCTGTTTATAGCCGATTCAAATATATCATCCGATCCTGCCACAAATCCGCCCGTATCAATTACAGAGAACTCACGCCCATTCCATTCACTGTTTCCATAATGTCTGTCGCGTGTTATACCCGAAAAATCCGCCACGATGGCTTTCCGGTTACCTACTAACCTGTTAAACAGGGTCGACTTCCCTACATTTGGCCTTCCTACTATTGCTACTATATTTCCCATATCTTTTTTGTTCTACTTCTATACGTGCTGACTCTTAGCACAATTTCATTTTAAACTTCCGGAGGTCTGCTTCGATGAACTCAGCATGACAGCACTCCTACTTCCCCCTATAGCTATCAGGACTGCTAGTCAATGTTCCTTAATCTCCTAATCTCTTCATTTCCAAAAATCACCTCATCATCAAATTATCACATCGACACGTTACTCTGACTTATACCCAAACTGCTTCAGCATCTGGTCACTGTCTCTCCAGTTTTCCTTCACTTTCACAAACGTTTCCAAAAATACCTGTTTGCCAAAAAACTTCTCCATGTCTCTTCTTGCAGCTACACCAACCGCTTTAATGGCAACCCCTCCTCTTCCTATCAAAATAATCTTCTGTGAATCACGCATTACATATATCTCGGCACTGATACGGAGTAATTTTTCTTCGTCTTTAAAACCTACCACCTCAACCTGCACGCTGTAAGGGATCTCTTCTTTGTAACGCATCATGATTTTTTCACGGATAATTTCGGCCGCGATAAAACGCTCCGATTTATCTGTTAACTGATCCTCAGGGTAAAATGGAGGTGCTTCAGGCGCGTGTTTCAATACCTGTTGCAACAACACATCCATGTTAAATTTATTCAAAGCGGAAATCGGAATAACTGCTTCGCACGAAACCTGCTCTTGCCAAAACTTTACACGCTCCATGATTTGCTCCGTCTCTTTCAATTCATCCACCTTATTGATGACAATGATCAGAGGTGCTTTAATCAACTTGATACGTTCAATCAGTTCTGCATCTTTTTCAGCTGATGTAAAAGTATCTGTCAGGTAAATAACCACATCGGCATCTTCCAGACTCTCATTCACAAACTTCATCATATCGGCATGCAGCTTATATTTAGGTTCGATGATTCCGGGAGTATCGGAAAACACTATCTGGTATTCTGGTTTACTCAAAATACCCATAATACGATGGCGGGTTGTTTGCACCTTAGGTGAAATGATGGATAATTTCTCACCTACCAATGCATTCATAAGGGTTGACTTCCCAACATTGGGTTTACCTATAATACTAACAAAACCAGATTGATGCTTCATTTCTTAAAATTGAACTGCAAAGAAACGATAATAATTTCAGAAAATAGTTGCATTCTATCAAAACCTATCTATATTTGCATCCCCAAAAACAACCAGAATATGGTTTGTTTTCGATACATCAGAACGTTTTTTAAACACAAGATACATCGCGGAGTGGAGCAGTGGTAGCTCGTTGGGCTCATAACCCAAAGGTCACAGGTTCGAGTCCTGTCTCCGCAACTAAGCAAAGAGTCTCACAGAAATGTGGGACTTTTTTATTTATAGCCTTTCTCAAACACAGAATATTTATCAGTTTCTCAAACTTATTGTTCTAAATCAACAAGTTTATCATAGATTCGCACGGCAAATAATAGAAACGATTATTTGCCATGATAAACGATAAAAACAAATTCTTTGGAGAAGGCCTCACATTTGATGATGTATTACTTCTCCCGGCTTTTTCAGAAGTACTTCCGCGCGAAGTAAATACCACCACCCAGCTTACACGTAATATTAAGATTAATATCCCAATGCTATCGGCAGCTATGGATACTGTTACCGAATCGCGTTTGGCTATTGCTATGGCACAACAAGGTGGAGTGGGCATGTTGCACAAGAACATGAGCATCGAACGTCAAGCGGAGGAAGTACGGAAGGTAAAACGCAGCGAGAGTGGAATGATCATGGATCCTGTTACTCTACTGGTAAATGCTACACTGAAAGAAGCTCTCAAGCTAATGAGCGACAATAAAATTGGTGGTATTCCAATCATTGATGATAAAAACAAACTCGTTGGAATCCTCACCAATCGTGATTTACGCTTTGAAAAAGTGATGAGTAAAAAGGTGAGTGAGGTAATGACCAAAGAAAATTTAATCACTGCCCCGGAAGGAACCGACCTTAAAAAAGCAGAATCCATTCTTCAAAAATATAAAATCGAAAAATTACCTGTTGTAAACAAACAAGGCAAACTCATCGGTTTGATTACCTATAAAGATATTTTAAAACTGCGTGATAATCCGAATGCTTGTAAAGACAAGCATGGACGTTTACTGGTAGGAGCCGCTGTTGGTGTTACACCTGAAACGCAAGACCGCATTGCGGCATTAGTAAAAGCCGGTGTAGATGTGATTACCATTGATACAGCTCACGGGCATTCAGCTTTTGTACTCAAAGAAATTAAACGCTTACGCAAAATGTTTCCGGACCTGGATATCATTGCAGGAAACATAGCAACAGGTGAAGGAGCCAAAGCCCTTGCTGCTGCCGGAGTAGATGCGGTGAAAGTAGGTGTTGGACCCGGTTCAATTTGTACTACCCGTATCATTGCAGGTATCGGTGTTCCACAATTGACTGCAATATACGAAGCTGCAAAAGCCTTAAAAGGAACCGGAATTCCGGTAATTGCTGATGGTGGTATCCGTTACAGTGGTGATGTATTAAAAGCTTTAGCCGCAGGTGCCAGCACTGTGATGAGCGGAAGCCTATTTGCCGGAACAGAAGAATCTCCGGGAGAAACCATTTTGTATGAAGGACGTAAATTCAAATCATACCGTGGAATGGGCTCTATTGAGGCCATGAAAGAAGGTTCCAAAGATCGCTACTTTCAGGATGCTGAAGATGAAATTGCGAAATTGGTGCCGGAAGGAATTGTAGGAATCGTTCCATTCAAAGGCGAACTGAAGGAAGTGATTTACCAGTTTGTGGGTGGATTACGTGCAGGTATGGGTTATGTGGGAGCAAAAGATATTAAATCGCTGCAAAAAGCGAAGTTTATCAAAATTACTCCTGCGGGTTCAAAAGAAAGCCATGCACACGATGTGACTATTACGAAAGAAGCTCCAAATTATAGCAGACGTTAATCTATGTGAAGCATAAACTTTAAAGCTCTGCCGATTCCAATCGGTGGAGCTTTTGTTTTTACAAACGCTTTCGTAAGTTGCAGCGTGGCCCAATCAAAAGCATCCTTTATAGCAATAATCGACCGTTTCAATAGCAATATCTGGCACTTTCATGTAGTTGTGCCCAAGAAAACTGCCTTGAAATTTATTGATGGTAATGATAAACGAGTGGTTTGTACCCTCAATCAGACTGAATCATTTCATGCTGCGCTGATGCCACTTGGGGATGGAAACTTCTTTATTAATGTAAATAAACAATTGCGCAACAAACTAAAGGTAAATGATGGAGATGAAATACTTATATCATTAGTTAAAGATAATAGTGAGTATGGACTTCCCCTACCTGATGAGTTTAAAGAATTGCTCCAACAAGATATTGCAGGAAATGACCTTTTTCATGCGCTCACAGCAGGTAAACAACGAACGTTGTTGTACATCATTGGTAAACCCAAATCTCCTGACTTACGAATTCGCAACGGCATAGCTGTGCTGGAGCACTTAAAACGCACGAACGGTAAAATTGATTACAAACAATTGAACCTGGATATCAAAAACACGTTCTGATTACCGATATTGCTCCTCCATTTATGTATGCTATTGTAGATATTGAAACCACAGGAGGCCATGCCGACTCAAACGGCATCACCGAAATTGCCATTTATATATTTGATGGCGAAAAGGTGGTGGATGAATTTGTATCACTGGTGAACCCACAATATCCTATACCTCCTTTTTTGGAAAGCTATACTGGCATCACCAATCAGATGGTGCAAAAGGCTCCAAAATTTAAACAAATTGCCCCCAAGGTATATGAGTTATTGAAAGGCAATATTTTCGTTGCTCATAATGTGAACTTCGATTATTCTTTTATTCATTACCAGTTGCAACAAAATGGTTTTGATTTAAACACCGATAAACTTTGTACCGTTAGGTTGAGTCGTAAAGTATTCCCGGGTTACAAATCGTATAGTCTGGGCAATATTTGTGGAGCATTGGGAATTCCTATTCAGAATCGTCACCGTGCGGCCGGTGATGCTATAGCAACGGTAAGCTTGTTTCATAAAATATTACAGGCTGATGATGGTTCTGTTTTAAAAGGCTTTTTGAAAAAGGGCTCTAAAGAATATTTGCTGCCACCTAATTTACCCAAAGAGCAGTTTGAAATACTATCACAACAAACAGGGGTATATTATTTTCATGATGATCAGGGAAAAGTGATATATGTAGGTAAAGCTAAAAATATTAAAAAACGGGTTGGGTCTCATTTCACCGGAAATGGAACGGGTAAACAAAAACAAGATTTCCTGCGTAACATTCACGGCATATCATTCACCGCATGTGCTACAGAGCTGATGGCTTTTATTTTGGAATCTGTTGAAATCAAAAAACACTGGCCTCCCTTTAACCGCGCTCTCAAAAAAGTAGATTTTAATTTTGCCATCTACGATTACACCGACCGTAATGACTATATCCGTTTATGCGTAGATCGAGTGCGTAAAAATATGCTTCCGTTACACACTTATCGTACACAAATAGACGCTATTCAGGCATTACAGGAAATGATACTGCAACATGAACTTTGTCCAAAGTTGTGTTACGTAAATACTTCCAAAGAACCCTGCAGCACGTTTGAATCAACTTGTTGTAAAGGAGCCTGCGAACTGAAGGAAGATGCTACTGACTATAACACAAGAGTAACACTCGCTATACAAGAACTCAGCAACAGCGAATCATACGCCCTTATCGATAAGGGATTATACGCTGATGAACAAAGCTGCATTTTGATTGAAAAGGGTAAATTCGTTGGAATGGGATATATACCTATTGATACGGGCATCCATGATTTGGAAACAGTCAAATCCTTTATCAAATTACACAAGGAGAGTT
>JAZKGH010000236.1:0-4981 GCA_040386055.1 Bacteroidota bacterium | reverse complement strand
AATAAAATGCGGATTTCGGATTGGGGATTTCGGAATGAAGAACTTTTTGTATACGAAGGGTACGAATACTAATAGAAGAAAAAATGCACAAAAAAGTAGGCCGTAGGCAATTCCTATTAAGTATATAACTAAATCGCAATCCGCAATAAATAACCCATAACTACTAATACATAACACAATTAACTGATTACTCAATTAACTGATTACTCAATTAACCTCAACTTAATTCCTCATTCTCAATTCTCAACTAACAAAGTGCCATACCCAAAACATATAGAACAAAAATTAGAGTTTGACCAGATCAAAGTATTGCTTCACAAGAAGTGTATTTCGGAAATGGGTCAACAGTATATCGAGAAAATTCGTTTTGTAAACCGTTTTGACGTACTGGAGAAACTATTGATTCAGGTAAAAGAATTTAAAACCATTCTGATAGAAGATACTCCTTTTCCCGCTGAGCATTATTACAATGTTGAAGCTTACCTAAACAAAGCAGCAGTTGAAGGAACCTTTTTAACGGAAGAAGAATTTCATCAGTTGCGGTTATTATTGCAAACCTTTGGCAACATCTGCAAATACTTTGAACAACGCAATGAGCGCTATACACAGTTAGCGTCCCTGTTTGGAGGCATTCAGTTTAACCAGTCACTCACCAAACAGATCGAAAAAATTCTGGATGATAAAGGTGTGATGCGTCCCAATGCTTCACCTGAGTTAGCCAAAATTTCAAGTGCTATTACTGATAAAGAGAAAGAAGTACGCAGACGTTTAAATTCCATTTTCGAAAAAGCCAACAAAGAGGGATGGCTGGCCGATTCAGGAATCACAGTGCGTGACGGGCGGCTTGTATTACCGTTACTGGCTGAACACAAACGTAAAATTCCAGGATTGGTTCATGATGAATCATCAACCGGACAAACGGTATACCTCGAACCTACAGAGGTTTTTGAAACCAACAACATCATCCGAGAATACCAGATTGCACACAAACGTGAGCGTGAACGAATCCTCGTAGAACTTACCCATAAAATGCGCCCCGACCTGCCAATGCTATCGATGTATTTGCAACGTATGGGACTGATTGACTTTATTCGCGCCAAAGCATTGCTGGCCATAGACCTTGATGCCGACATGCCTGTTCTGAATAAATACGCTCAGGCTAAATGGGTGGATGCCTATCATCCTCTGCTCAAATTGAATCATCAAAAGGCAGGACTATCTGTTGTTCCATTGAGCGCTCAACTCACAAAAGAAAAGCGCATTTTAGTGATCTCAGGACCGAATGCAGGAGGAAAATCCGTTTGCTTAAAAACTATAGGACTTTTACAATACATGCTGCAATGCGGCTTTCTGGTTCCATGTAAAAGCCACTCAGAGATCGGCATGTTCAGTGATATGCTGGTTGATATCGGAGATGAACAATCCATCGAAAATGATTTGAGTACGTACAGCTCGCACTTGTTGCACATGAAATATTTTACCGAGTTTGCCGATGCCAAAACATTGTTTTTAATCGATGAATTTGGAACAGGAACCGACCCGCAATTTGGAGGACCACTTGCCGAATCTATTTTAAACAGGCTGAATCAGAAAAATGCCTTTGGGGTGGTAACCACTCACTATAGCAACCTTAAAAACTTTGCTGCCAATGCAAATGGTTTAGAGAATGCATGCATGTTGTTTGATAATAGTAAAATGCAACCGCTGTATGTATTGGAGATTGGAAAACCGGGCAGTTCATATGCTTTTGAGATTGCGCAAAAAACGGGATTGCATCCGCAAATCATTGAGTACGCTAAGCTGAAAGTGGGCGATAAACAAAAACGTGTGGATGATCTATTGATTGAGCTGGAGAAAGAGAAAGCCCATGTTCATGAACTCAAAAAACGTTTCACCGAAAAAGATGAAAAGTCAAAACAGCTCATTGAGGATTATACCAAACTCAAAACGGAACTGGATACCAATCGAAGAAAACTTTTAACCGAAGCACGTCAGGAAGCATTATCCATCATCACAGAAGCCAATAGTAGAATTGAAAACACCATTCGCGAAATCAGGGAGAAAAAAGCGGATACGGAAACCATCCGGAAGGTGCGTTCGGAAATCAAAGTGGAGGTTGATGATCTTAAACACAAAAACAAAATAGAGGCACCAAAACCTCAACCCATAAATATTACCACATCAAATACAGGACCTGTTGAAGTGGGTGCACATGTGCAAATACTTGGGCAAACCAATATTGGAGAACTGGTTGAGTTGAATAAGAACAAAGCTCTGGTTGCCTTTGGCGATTTGCGCAGTTGGATCGATACCAAAAAGTTGCAGGTGGTAATGGCTCCGAAAAAAGAAGAGAAACGAAAACAAATTCAGGGTGTTGATTTAAACAGCAAACTGCAACATTTCCAAACGGAGTTGAATATCATTGGTACAAGAGGAGAAGATGCCATCCGGCAGGTACAGGAATTTATTGATGATGCTTATTTACTAGGGTTTAAAGAAGTACGCATTGTGCACGGACAAGGTTATGGCATCCTTCGTAAGCTGGTGAAAGAGTTTCTTCAAAAAAGTCCATTCGTAGAAAGTTTCAAACATGAACATATCGAAATGGGCGGAGATGGAGTAAGCCTCGTCACTCTAAAAACATAATTTGTGATCCTCGTGAATTCTTAGTGCACCTTGTGGTAAAAAGATTAACCACAAAGGTCACAAGGATAGAACAAAGAACACAGGGTGTTTGATAAATAAAAGGGCTTCTCAATTATCTTGAGAAGCCCTTTTATTAGTAGTGTTTAGTTTAGATTATCCTGGCATTACTACAGTGTCGATCACGTGGATCACACCATTGCTTTGGTAAACATCTTTAATGGTAATAGTTGATGTTCCACCTTTTGCATCTGTCAGAATAATTTTCCCATCTTTCATCCATGCTGTTAAAGCACCTCCATTCACCGTTTTCAAAGTTGCTTTTCCGCCACCTTTTTTAATCAACTTAGCAAGCTGGGCAGCATCCCATTTTCCGGCAACAACATGGTACGTTAAAATTCCGGTCAGCAATTGTTTGTTCTCCGGTTTTACCAATGTTTCTACTGTTCCTTTAGGTAACTTGTCGAAAGCGGCATTGGTTGGAGCAAATACTGTAAAGGGACCTTTGCTTTTTAAGGTTTCAACCAATCCGGCAGCTTGTACAGCAGCCACCAAAGTAGTGTGGTCTTTAGAGTTTACGGCATTGTCAACGATATCTTTTGAAGGATACATTGGAGCTCCACCTACAGTTACCGTGTTTTCTTTAGAAGACATTTTTTGTGCGAACGCACCTTGAGAGCATAACGCAACCAGCGCTATCAGCCCTAATTTTTTCATTAGATTCATCTTTCTAGTGTTTAAAAGTTGAATGAGATACGGGATATTGGATAGGTTTGGATTTCAGGATTGAAAAAAAATTTATCTGTTATCTTGAAATCAATCTGTTAAAGAGTGTTGTTTGATTGAAACATGAGATGCTTTGTACACTTTGTGTAACCTTAGTGCACTTTGTGGTAAAGAAAATATAACCACAAAGGCCGCCAGGAAAGATGCACAAGGAACACAAAGACGTTTATACTGATGTATTCACCCAATCCACAAATTCAGCAACGGTTGCTGCATTCGCTACATCATATTCACCTATTTTGGTTCTGCGCAAACTGTTTAAGTATGCTCCGCTTCCTAAGGCCTTTCCATAATCCTGCGCTATGGAGCGGATATATGTTCCTTTACCACACACAATGCGAAAATGTACCAGTGGTAATTCAATATTTGTTAGTTCAAACTCCTCAATCACTACCGTTCGCGAAGTCAGCTCTACCTCCACTCCTGCTCTTGCCGATTCATACAAACGTTTGCCGTCCTTTTTAATAGCGGAGTATATAGGCGGAAACTGTTGCTGTTCGCCTATAAATTGTTGAGTGGTTTGTTGCAACAATTCAGGTGTGATATGTTCTGTTGGAAACCTTTCATTCACTTCTGTCTCCAAATCAAAAGAAGGTGTAGTAGCACCCATATAAAAACTTCCGGTATACTCTTTTGTCATGCCCATGAAGCTGTCGATATTTTTGGTTTGTTTACCCAAACAAACGATCAGCAACCCCGAAGCCAATGGATCCAATGTACCTGCGTGACCGATCTTAATGCGCAACTTCTGCCCTGCAGCCAGTGCATAATTACCTGCGTCTATCTGCCTGCGCAAATAATTGAGCATAGTATACTTCATCTTGTTCACTGCAGCAAACGATGTCCATTCCAATGGCTTATCAATAAGCACCACCATTCCTTGTTCGGGATCGAAATGAAAAGGCTCAGAAATATGGTTGGTTGGTTTCAAATTGAGTTGATAATAGTTAATTTGATGGATCATAGTTCATAGTAAGACATTCTATGATCTGTGAACCATGATCTGGCTTTACAGCACCATATTCACAATCTTACCTTTCACAAAAATGATCTTCTTAGGTGTTTTACCTTCGAGCCATTTTTGCACGGCTTCATCTGCGAGTACAATTTGTTCTACTTCCTGTTGTGATAATGTTAAGCTCATCTCAATATTCATACGGTGTTTACCGTTTACGGATATCGGATAGCTGAATGTATCCTCTATGAGGAATTGAGAATTGAGAATTGGGAATTGAGAATTGAATACTGAATCTTTATTTCCTAATGCTGCCCACAGTTCTTCTGCAATGTGCGGAGCATATGGACTTAAACAGATGATTACATTCTCCAGAATTTCTTTCTTGCTGGATTTAAGTTCCGTGAGTTCATTCACACAGATCATAAAAGCAGGAACTGATGTATTGAAAGAGAAATTCTCAATATCCTCTCCTACTTTTTTGATGAGCTTATGTAACACTTTGAGTTCTTTTTTATCTGCTGCTTCCGGTGAAACAATCATGTTTCCACCCTGGTTGTAAAACAACTTCCATAATTTTTTCAGGAAACGGTGAAC
>JAZKGH010000235.1:0-2127 GCA_040386055.1 Bacteroidota bacterium | reverse complement strand
AGTTGGTGTTCTGGAATTACGCACACACTTACCACAGGTAGTCGAAAAATTTTATGCAGATGCAATGTTCTATACCGGATTTGCAGCATGTGTTGCAGGTATCATTATTGCTTCTATCAAAAAAGAAAAATGGTTGTACCGGATAATCCTTCCGGTAAGTATTGTTTTCCTTTTATACATTGGTAAATCAGGATATCGGTTTTACCACCACAGTTATTACATCGTCACATTTGTTCCGGTGATGTGTTTTCTCGCAGCTTACGCGTTACAATTCATCAAACGAACCAATCTCCAACTGATGTTACTTGGTGTCATTATGCTTGAGAATATTGCCAACCAACAACATGATTTCAGGTTTAAGCAAAGTGAGGCATATAAATTGTCACTCGAACAACTCGCTGATGAAACTTCTAAACCAAATGATTTAATTGCCATTAATGGCGGGCAAAACCCGCAGGAGTTATATTTTACACATCGTAAAGGTTGGACATTAAAGGAAGAACAACTCACACCTGAAAGTATTGACAGTATTGCTCAATTAGGTTGTAAGCTATTATTCATCAATCTCCACAACTCACAGATAAGGTTCCATTATCCGGTAGTCAAAACAACTAACTACTATCTCATCTATTCTCTTAAAGTGAACTAGCTATCCTATTTATCCTGAAATTATCGTTAATTATTTTATAGCAACGTAAAGGTGCAGGTTACTCCAACACTAAAATTGCGGGGTAATGTTTCAACTCCAAATATTGCACGGGCGTGTATTCCTTTATCACCTAATACTTGCACAAACAAATCAGATGCTCCATTAACCACCTTAGGACCGTCATCCCATCCTTCAACAGCTTGATAATAGGCGTCAACATGATTCAATCCTTCAATGTTTTTGAACCCAATTTTTGCATGGATTTGTGCCAACACATTTAAAGCGGCCAATTGCATCGCCTTATAACCATCATCTGTTGTTAGGTCCTTTCCTAATCTTCCTTGATAAAAATATTCGCCATTCACAATAGGAAACTGAATAGCTACATACACTATTTTGCCACGAACATTAACCGATACGTATGATCCTCCGGGATTAGTTACTTCAGGCAACTTGAGTCCTAATTGTGTGAGTTGATCTTCTATTGGCATATAAATTTAATTCTTGCTTTGTATTAGAATAACAAGGCAAGGCGTAGATTTGTTTGTGTCAATATTTATAGTTTCAAACGTTAAACAGCTGGAGACGATACCAACCTCAAACGGTGCTAACTATCGTGCTTGTCAAATAATTTGATCAACACATCCATGTCCTTAGGGTAAGGAGCAATCACATCATATACTTTGCCCTCAATATCGAACATCAGTTTGTAGGCATGCAAGGCAACACGTTTAATCAAGCCTTGCTCCTCTTCAAACTTGCCAAATTTAAAATTGCGTTTCATCTTGGATAACAATGGAATTTTTCCACCATACTGCGTATCACTTACAATCGGAAAATTTTGAGATGAGAGATGAATCCTGATCTGGTGCAAGCGGCCGGAAACGGGCTTACATTCGAGCAATGTATAATGCTGCCATGTCTTCACTGTAGTGATTATCGTTTCAGCAGACTTGCCTTCTTTCATATCAATTTTTGCCAGACCTTTTTTGGTAACACTTAAGGGCAATACGATTGATTTATGATCTACCTGCAACACACCGCCTACCAAAGCATGGTAACATTTTTCAATTTCGCGTGCTTCAAATTTCATGGCCATGGTACGATACGTTTCCGGATCTTTGGCAATAACCATGATGCCTGAAGTTTCCTTATCCAGGCGGTGACACAATTGTGCTTCCGGCCAGTATCGTTTAGCTAAACTCAGCAAACTGGGAGCATCGCTGTTTCGCTCATCAAGAGAAGAAATATAGGAAGGTTTATTGATAAATATAAGATGGTCGTCCTCGAACACTATCATGTCTTTGAAAGGAGGTATTTTTTGCATGCCGCAAATATAGAAGAATAACGGGCTTAGCCGAATACTTATTCGTAACGTAAAGCTTCAATCGGATCCAGCTTCGATGCCTTTATAGCAGGATAAATACCTGATATCAATCCCACCACGACACACAATACAATTCCACTGATGATCCATA
>JAZKGH010000234.1:0-9913 GCA_040386055.1 Bacteroidota bacterium | reverse complement strand
TTGGTAAGAAAATAGATACACTTGAAACCTACCCTGCCAGTGAAGGTTTCATTGCTTATCAGGATTCGCAAACAGAGAAGGGATTGTTATTGCTTACCAATAATGGAATCTTTTATGAGTTTATTCCCGTTGATGATTTTTTTAATGAAAGTCCCACGCGTATTTCATTAAAAGATATTGAACTAAATAAAAACTATGCCATTATTTTAAATACCAATGCGGGTTTGTTCGGTTATAATATAGGCGACACTGTGAAATTTATTTCTAAAGATCCCTATCGCTTATTAGTAACAGGTCGTATCAAACATTATATCTCAGCCTTTGGTGAACATGTGATTGGAGAAGAAGTTGAGCATGCATTACTCTCTGTTGCGATGCAAGAAGGGATTGAAATTATTGAATTTACCGTTGCCCCACAAGTAATACCACCAGAAGGAGGTTTGCCATACCATGAGTGGTTTGTTGAGTTTGGAACCCTGCCTCAAAACATGGAAGCATTTGTATTGAAGGTCGATACGGCTTTGCAGCAAAAAAACATCTATTACAAAGACCTTATTAATGGAAATATTTTACGTCCATTGGTATTACGTAGTTTGCAAAAGAATGCGTTCATTGAATATATGAGAAGCGAAGGCAAACTGGGTGGCCAAAATAAAGTTCCCCGACTGAGTAATGACCGCAAGATTGCAGATAAGCTCAATAGATTTATTTCATAAAATAAAAAACACAACGTTCTTTGCGCCTCTGCGCTTAATTATACCACATGACAGACAAAAAGAAAATAGCCATTTTAGGAAGCACCGGATCTATAGGCACACAAGCCCTGGAGATTGCGCGTGAGCAAAAAGATAAAATAGAAATTGAAGTACTAACGGCAAACTCCAATGCCGATTTGCTGATAGCACAAGCCAGAGAGTTTAACCCTAACCATGTGGTAATTGCTGATGAAAGTAAATATCAGCAGGTGAAAGATGCACTGGCCGGTGATGACATCAAGGTATTTGCAGGTAGTAAGGCCATTGCCGATATTATGGAGATCACTTCGGCAGATACAGTACTTACGGCTATGGTAGGTTACAGTGGATTGTTACCAACCATTAAGGCCATTCAAAATAAAAAACGCATCGCGTTAGCCAATAAAGAAACATTGGTTGTTGCAGGCGAACTCATCACCAAACTTTGTGCAGAAAATCGTGTGGACCTAATCCCTGTGGATTCAGAACATTCGGCTATTTTCCAATGTCTGGTGGGTGAGGATTTAAATGCCATCGAAAATATTATTTTAACTGCCAGCGGAGGACCCTTCAGAGGCAAAAAGAGAAGTGATCTGGCTGAAGTAACCAAAGCTCAGGCACTCAAACATCCCAACTGGAACATGGGTGCCAAAATCACTATTGACTCGGCAACCTTGATGAATAAAGGGCTGGAGGTAATCGAGGCAAAATGGTTATTTGGTATTAAAGGTAAAAATATCAAAGCGGTAGTACATCCGCAAAGTATTATTCACAGCATGGTTGAGTTTACAGATGGCAGCATCAAAGCTCAGATGGGCCTTCCCGATATGAAACTACCCATTCATTATGCCTTCTTCTTTCCTACTCGCGTGCACACCGACTTTAAGCGCCTGAGTTTTACAGAAATGAATACGCTTACGTTTGAAGAACCGGATTTGGAAACCTTCCGTAACCTTGGCCTGGCATATGAAGCTATGGATAAAGGTGGCAATATGGCATGTATCCTGAATGCTGCAAATGAAGTGGCAGTTGATGCTTTCCTGAAAGATAAAATCAAGTTTCTACAAATAGCAGAGCTGAATGAGCGCTGTATGAACACTGTTTCCTTTATTGCCAAACCAACGCTGGATGATTATATTGCCACAGATGCAGAAACACGCAAGGTTGCGGCCTCATTTTTGTAAACCTAGATTTAACATAAAACACCTATTTTCGCGAACCTGATGAAGGATACGAGATAGCAGATGCTAGATGCAGGATAAAAGATACCGCATCTGGGAACTGGTATACGGCATCCGGTATCTAAACTATAAACGATAAACACACAACATGCAAGGATTGATCATGGCGGCCCAGCTTATTACGGGCATTTCTATACTGGTAATTTTACACGAACTTGGACATTTTTGGGCAGCACGTGCCTTCGGAATTAAAGTAGAAAAATTCTATTTATTCTTTGATGCCTGGGGCAAAAAACTCTTCAGCATTAAGATTGGCGAAACTGAATATGGCATTGGATGGCTGCCATTGGGTGGTTATGTTAAAATTGCCGGAATGATAGATGAGAGCATGGATACTGAGGCCATGGCTCAGCCGGCTGAACCTTGGGAGTTCAGAAGCAAACCAGCCTGGCAACGTTTAATTGTGATGATTGGCGGTGTAGTGATGAACGTTATTACAGGGATTGTTATTTTTGCAATGTATGCCTATACCTATGGCGAACAATACACTGTAAACAGCTCCTTAACCCACGGGGTGGTAGCTTCAGAATTTGCCGAGCATGTTGGATTCAAAGATGGCGACAAGCTGAAATCAGTTAATGGAAAAGAAATCAAATACTTCGAGACTGCTTTTAGTTCGGACGAAATTTTAGGTACAAATACTACTTATATAGTTGAACGAAACGACTCTAACGTAACCATTGTATTGCCACAAGATTTTGCCAATCAATATGCATCGGTCGGTAAGCTTGATTTTCTGTCACCTCGTTTTGCCTTTAAGGTTGGAGACCTAGTAAGTGGTTACCCTGCAGAAAAGGCCGGTGTACAAAAAGGAGATATATTGCTGAGTATTGATTCAAATCCTGTATTATTCTTTGACCAATTACAGGTTGCCCTAAAAGCTGTTGGTGGCAAACAGACACAATTGACTTTACTGCGTGGTGACGATACAGTACGCATGCCAATTGATGTAACCACTGATGGCAAAATCGGTTTCAATCCTGTTCCACAAGAACTGGATTATGATTCTGTCAAATTTGGTCTGATTGAATCATTTCCTAAGGGTGTAGATAAAGCCGTTGAAACGATTTCGATGCAGGTTAAAGGATGGGGGAAAATTTTTAGTGGTGATATCCCGGCCAATAAAGCCGTAACAGGCCCTATCGGGATTGCTAAGTTTTACGGAGGAGAATGGATATGGAGTCGCTTCTGGTTATTCACGGCCTTAATTTCTCTTGGACTTGCCTTCATGAATATCCTGCCTATTCCGGCTTTAGATGGTGGTCATGTTGTATTGTTACTGATCGAGATGGTCACAGGAAGACCCATTAGCACCAAAGCTATGGAACGTGTACAAACCGTTGGAATGGTAATTTTGCTCTCTTTAATGGTACTCATTTTCGGAAATGATATCATCGGTTTGTTTACGAAATAATATTCAGCCTCCCTCTTCTTACTAACTTTCGTACTAACCACGAAAGTTTATGCACCATCTTGCGGAGAAATGTGGATTTCAGCATTCGCAAAACCTGTACATTCGAGCATCTGATACAACCGAAGATGAAAAAACTGTTATTTGCTTTATTGCTGGGGTCCGGTCTTATAGCCATGGCTCAACCCAATCAGGAGGATACTGCTAAAACGGTAGCTGCCAGAATTCTGATTGTACCTCACCAAACCATGATGCATTTTAGTGATGCGGATGAAGACATTTCACATTTTAGCCGCAAAGATGTGAATCAAGTACGTAATAGTTTACGTTTGGATTTAGAGTCGAATGTTCATCACCAGCTACTTGCTAACTTTGATGCAATAAGTTTATTGCGCTCGACTACAACCAATGGTGAAGCGGATTTAAACAAAATATATGCAGCTACGCGTTATACAGTATACTCCCGCCAATTACAGGAGGACTACCATGCAAGCAAACAATCACCTATTACGACATCCCTAAAAAGTTTAAGCGATAAGTTTAAGCGCAAAAATAAAGAACAAACGTTTTGGGTGAGTGATTCATCTGTTATGCTGGGAGCAATTGGCAGCAAAGAGTTGTTTCAATACCTGCATAAAAAATACAATGAAAAGTACATTCTGTTCATTACACAATTTGAAATTAACACATCTAACAAAAACAGTATTGAATGGCTTAAGCAATCGTATAAACGGGAATATACCGTTCACTATAATCTGTTTGATTACACAGGCGCATTGATACGCGCTGAGATGATTACCATTACAGCGGGTAATGAAAACACGCTTGCAGAAATTAAAAGCAAATATTTAATTATACTTGCACAACGACTCAAAGAGATTGTGCAGGTAGCCAATAACTAACCATGAGCACACTGAAATTAGGAGATAAAGTTCGTTTTGTAAACGAAAACATGCAGGGGGTAGTGACCAATATCACCGGAAAAATTATTGGTGTAACCATAGAAGACGACTTTGAAATTCCCGTTGCAATAAATGAAGTGGTAAAGATTGAAGAAGTGGTCCCAAAAAAGGATGAGCCCATTTTTATTACTAAGAAAAGCAACTTTGTCAAAGTATATTCAGGTATTCATATTGCGTTTGAACGTTTAAGTGAAACGGCTCTTGAACTCAAATTACACAATTCAGAAAGTGATATCATTGCATTCGCTTACTTTCAAAAAAACAACCAAACATTTGAACTCCGCCAACAAGGAACAGTAGCTTTGGAAACATATGTTTCATTGGGTAAATTCAATTTAGAGCAATTTAATACCTGGCCCGAAATGGCTTTTCAAATCATGTTTATGAATGAAACAGGAAACGACTTTAAACCACAACTGGTGAAAACCATCAAGATGAATGCGAAGGAATTTCATGCAAGCTTTAAGCAGTGTTATTTTTTAGGCAAACAAGCTTATACATTCCGTATTGATGAAGCCATCAATAAAACAGATATTCAAAAACTGTTGAATAAAGATTTTAGCGAACCTGCTTCAAAACCAACATTTGTAACAGAAGAATCTCTCAATAAAAAACCACAACCTGTTATTGATTTGCACATTGAAAAATTAACTGACCGAGCTACCGAGTTAAGCGCACAAGATATGCTCGATTTGCAAATGAAAGTATTCAGCAAAAGTCTGGAGATGGCGCATGTTCACCAAATGCAGAAGATTGTCTTTATACATGGAATCGGGAATCACTTCCTAAAGAACAAAATCAAAAACTATTTGACGCAACAAAAAATCATTGTAAAGAAATATCAGGATGCAGATATGGTGAAGTATGGTGGCGGAGCTACTGAGGTAATATTGATTTAAGATTTGGGAATTACGATTTAGGATTGGAATAAACAATTCTCAAATCGTAATTCTTAAATCTCAATTGTTTTTGGGGCCTTTGGGTTGGAGGGGTCTTATCTCCAGATTCACCGTATGAAAATTATCCGGCATTTCGATTGCCTGAATAATGCTCAAGGCAACATCTTCCGGCATAAGCATATAATCATGCGGTTGGATTCCCGGACTGTTTCTGAAAAAGTCTGTTTTTACAGAACCCGGATATAGACATGTAACCTTAATGCGGTATTCACGCACTTCCCTGAACAAAGACTCACTCAAGCCTTTTACAGCCCATTTAGAGGCACAATAAGCTGCTACCTGAGGCATTCCCTCCAATGCTGCCGTTGAGGCAATATTAATGATATGTCCGTATTGCGCTGCTTTCATTTTGGTAAGGACTTCTTTGCAGCAATATATGGTTCCATTCACATTGGTCTCAAACATTTCCTGCATTTCGGTCAGGGGCATTTCTTCCAGCAACCCAAAATATCCTAAGCCGGCATTGTTCAATAAGATGTGAATAGTATTATTCGTTTGCGCATACACTTGTTCGAACGCTGTATGCACTTCGTTATAACTACGAACATCGCATGAAATAAACGTAAAGTTTGGATGTAAGATCTGGTTGTTTCTACCCAGGCCAAATACCTTAGCTCCTTTTGCTAATAAGGCATTGGCTGTTGCATATCCTATACCCTTGCTTACACCTGTTATGACGGCTATTTTATTTTTGATTTCCATAATATAAAACTACTGAATGATTCCATAAAAAAGGCCATCAGTCAGCTGACTGATGGCCTAAAAATTAAAAAAACAGAGATTATTTTTTAATCTCAAATGTGTTCATGAATGCAGTGGTGAAGTTTCCTTTTTTGAAATCTTCATTTTGCATCAATTGGATATGCAATGGAATAGTGGTTTTGATACCCGGACCTTCGATGATAAACTCACCCAAAGCACGTTCCATTTTAATGATCGCTTCTTCACGTGTTTGTGCAAACACAATCAGTTTCGCGATCATTGAATCATAGTTTGAAGGGATGGTGTAACCTGCATAGATATGTGTATCTACACGTACTCCGTGTCCACCCGGTTTGTGCAGGTATTCAATTTTACCCGGAGTCGGGCGGAAGTTATTTAAGGGATCCTCAGCATTGATACGGCACTCTATTGCGTGGCGGAACGGATAATAGTTTTTACCACTAATAGGAACACCCGCAGCAATCAGGATTTGTTCTTTCACCAAATCGTAATTGATCACTTCTTCGGTTACCGGATGCTCTACCTGAATACGTGTATTCATTTCCATGAAGTAGAAGTTGCGGTGTTTGTCAACCAAAAATTCAATGGTTCCTAAACCTTCGTAACTAATGGCTTTAGCTCCTTTAACAGCAGCATCTCCCATACGTTCACGCAATTCTTCGGTTACAAATGGAGAGGGTGCTTCCTCTACCAGCTTCTGATGTCTGCGTTGGATAGAGCAATCACGCTCGCTTAAGTGACACACATTTCCGTATTGGTCGCCTGCCAATTGAATTTCAATGTGGCGTGGTTCTTCAATATATTTCTCCATGTACATACCATCGTTTCCGAAGGCCGCCAATGATTCTTGCTTGGCACTATCCCAGTTTTTTTCAAACTCTTCATCTTGCCAGATAATACGCATTCCACGTCCACCACCACCCGCAGTTGCTTTTATGATAACTGGGTAGCCAATTTCTTTAGCTAACGCACGACCTTCGTCTGAGCTGGCAAGCAATCCATCAGAACCGGGAATAACAGGTACGCCTGCTTTTTTCATTGTATCTTTTGCATTGGATTTATCCCCCATTTGATTGATCATTTCAGGGGAAGCACCAATGAACTTGATACCGTGGTCGCGGCAGATTCCTGAAAATTTAGCATTCTCGGAAAGGAAACCGTAACCCGGATGAATGGCATCAGCATTAGTAATTTCGGCAGCAGCAATTATGCTGGCCATATTCAAATATGATTGTGGTGAAGGTGCAGGACCTATACATACAGCCTCATCTGCAAAGCGCACATGTAAACTGTCTTTATCAGCGGTAGAATAAACTGCTACTGTCTTAATACCCATTTCCTTTGCCGTACGTATTACACGCAGAGCAATCTCACCACGATTTGCAATCAGTATTTTTTTAAACATATTAATTTGATGATTTGATAATTAGTCAATTTGATAATGATGGATCCGAGTTAGTTAAACTCATCATCACATCATCACATTATCAAATTAGTACATACTTATTTGGGTTCTACTAAGAACAATGGTTGATCGTATTCCACCGGAGATGCATTTTCAACCAGTATTTTTACAATTGTACCCGATACTTCTGATTCGATTTCGTTGAACAATTTCATTGCCTCAACAATGCATAATACGGAACCTACTTTGATTTCGTCACCTACATTTACAAATGCAGGTTTATCAGGTGTAGACGATTTGTAATACGTACCAATCATTGGAGATTTAATCGTGATAAGGTTGCTGCTGGTGGCAACGGGTGCAGCTGGAGCAACCGGTGCTGCAGGAACATTTACCTGAATAGGAGCAGGAGCTTGTTGTATGGCAGGGGCTGCTTGTACATAAGTAGTTTTTTCTTCCGTTTTCTTTATGGCAATTTTGAAATCACCTTTCTCAACTTCAACTTCTGAAACTTCTGCTTCAGATACCAGTTTAATGAGTTCTTTAATCTCTTTTAGTTCCATGATGGATTAGTTTATTGATATCAAATGTATAGAAATTTTAAAAATCTCAATGATTCTTATTTAATTTTAATAAGCGTAAGCAACGACTTTACAACTAGCTGTTGTAAGCCCATTTGAGGTAAATAGCACCCCATGTAAACCCGCCCCCGAAAGCTGATAAAATTAGATTATCACCTTTTTTTAATTTCTTTTCCCATTCCCATAAACATAACGGAAGGGTTCCGTTTGTTGTATTCCCAAAGTGATCGATGTTAATCATCACTTTATCTTTGGGTAACCCCATACGTTCGGCTGTTGCATCGATGATGCGAAGATTAGCCTGGTGCGGTACCAGCCACGATACATCATCAGCAGTTAGGTTGTTGCGCTCCATGATCTGTGCCGATACATCAGCCATACCACTTACGGCATATTTGAAAACGGTTTTCCCGTCCTGATACACATAGTGCTCTTTTGCATCAACTGTTTCATGGGTGGGTGGTTTGAGTGACCCACCTGCCTTTTGATGCAGGAAATGACGGCCATATCCATCTATTTTAAGGATGCTATCCATAACGCCATAACCTTCTTCATTGGGTTCCAACAATACACAACCCAATCCATCACCAAAAATGATACAGGTATTACGGTCGGTATAATCAATAATAGATGACATTTTATCGCCACCTACCACCAAAACCTTTTTGTACTGACCGCTTTCAACGAACTTGGCACCGGTTTCAAGGGCGAATAAAAAGCCTGAACAAGCAGCAGCCAAATCAAATCCAAAAGCATTCTTTGCCCCTATTTTATCAGCTAGAATACAGGCAGATGAAGGAAAAATAAGGTCTGGTGTAACGGTTGCAAAAACGATAAGATCCAAATCATTCGCAGTAATACCACGTTTTTCCAACAATCCTTTTACAGCCTCTACCGCCATATCTGAAGTAGCCAAAGCCGGATCCTTGAGAATATGTCTCTCTCTGATGCCCGTTCGGGTTAAGATCCACTCATCGGTGGTATCAACCATCTTTTCCAGATCCTTATTGGTAAGCAAATCAGGCGGAACATAACCGTTCACGCATGTTATAGCAGCTGTAATTTTATTCATTATTGAGTAGGTGGAACAAGGTTTTTAAATTCTTCGCGAATAATTTCACAAAGCTTTGAATTGACGACATCTCTTGCAGAGAAGATCATATTCATAAACGCTTTTGCGTTAGAGATTCCGTGACCAATAATTACAGGAGCGTTTATCCCTAAAATAGGCGTTCCTCCATAATTTTCATAGTTCATGCTATCAAAATATTCATCATTAATACCACGTTTTTTCATTACATAGTATACTGATTCAAAAGTCTTTAGTACAACATTTCCAACAAATCCCTCACACACTATAACATCTGCTTTGTCCGACAAGAAATCACGTCCTTCTACGTTTCCTATAAAATTGAATTGAGCAGACTCTTCCAGAATGTGGTGAGCCGAAATCGTTACCAGGTTACCTTTTTCCTTTTCTTCACCTATACTCAGCAATCCTACACGAGGATTATCAATACCCATCACGTTTTTGGCCATTAAGTAGCCTAATACAGCAAATTGATATAGTACATCCGGTTTACAATCGGCATTGGCACCTGCATCCAACAACAAACCAAATTTACCATTCGGTTTAGGAATAATTGCAGTAATACTAGGGCGGATAACTCCTTCAATTGGTTTTACAGAAAACATGGCACCAACAAGCATCGCTCCGGTATTTCCGGCACTTACAAAGGCATCAAGTTCCTTTTTTGCAAGCATTCCGAATCCAATAGAGATACTCGAGTTGCGTTTTTGCGAAATTGCTTTGGTTGGATGTTCTCCCATACCAATCACCTCAGTGGTATGAACAAAATCGAAGGCATCTTCAGAAAGGCCGTGCTCTTTAACAAGG
>JAZKGH010000233.1:0-3865 GCA_040386055.1 Bacteroidota bacterium | reverse complement strand
TTTCGGTTAAGTAGTGTAAACACACTCCTGCCGCCACAATAGCTGCAGACATTTTTTCAATACCAAAACCTTTCAAATTGGCTGTGTTAAAATGCCCAATCAATTTATCATGAGCAAAGTCAAATTGAAAAGCCCAGTCATCAAGCTGATACGTATAAAAACGATCGCCAAACTGCTTTTGAAAGGATTTAAATTGATTTTTGGAGACGATAATTTCAGCAGGTTTAAAACCCTGAATCAATTTGTCAATATAATCCAGATCACCCTCTGCGGTCATAAATTCACCCGTAGAAATATCAAGGAAAGACACTCCTGCCAACTCCTTTTCAAAATGAATGGCAGCAAGGTAATTGGATACTTTATGGTCTAATATTTTATCGTTATACGAAACACCCGGAGTAATTAATTCCGTTACCCCTCTCTTCACAATCGTCTTAGTCATCTTCGGATCTTCCAGCTGATCGCAAATAGCAACACGCTGTCCTGCCCGTACCAGTTTAGGTAAATACGTATCGAGTGAATGGTGTGGAAATCCCGCCAATTCTATATGTGAAGCAGAACCGTTGGCTCTTTTAGTAAGCACTATTCCCAATATTTGAGCAGCTTTCACCGCATCTTCACCAAAGGTTTCATAAAAATCTCCCACCCTAAACAACAAAATCGCACCCGGATATTTGGTTTTGATTTGGTTGTATTGCTTCATCAGCGGAGTTTCGGCTACTTCTTTCTTTTGCATGAATCGGCAAAATACATCAGGTTCTGAAAGTCGAGTAAACATTTTTTAAACAACCTGAAATCAACCACGATTACACATATAAACCCTAATTTTCTGTTTCTTTGCGGACCATGGAGCATGCTAAACTAAAACTGAATGAACTCAACCGTTTAAGTGTTGAAGAGTTTAAAAATACCACTAAAGCTGATATCATATTCGTATTGGACAATATCCGCAGTGCCCAAAACATTGGTTCCATTTTCCGCACTTCGGATGCATTCAATATATCGGCTATCTGTATTGCCGGGATGAGCGCCACTCCTCCCAACAAGGAAATTTTAAAAACAGCTTTGGGAAGTACCGAGTCTGTTACCTGGAATTATTATACACAAACTGTTGATTGCATAAACGAGTTAAAGGCAAATGGATTTATGATTGTGAGTGTAGAACAAACTGCTAACAGTACCAAGCTTCATGAATTCAATCCAGTAAAAGGTAGCAAATATGCCTTTGTGATGGGAAATGAGGTAGAAGGAGTACACCAGAAAGTAATTGATATTTCAGATGTTATTTTGGAGATTCCTCAGTTTGGAACCAAACATTCTCTTAATGTATCAGTGAGCGCAGGGATTGTGTTGTGGGATGTGTATCAGAAGATGTTTCTTGGTAGTTAGCTGTTAGGGAGCTGTTAATTGTGTACTTTGTTAATTATGTTGCCGGTTTTTGATTGTAGCTTATTCCGCATTTTTGCTCACTCCGAATTCCGCATTTCCTCAATCATACAACACCACATCCATGGTATGTGACAATGGCAACATTTCTTTTGTTAAAAACTGAATGAACGAAACATAATAATCACCTGTAAATTGTGCTAAGGTATCATGCCGTTCATGTGGCTCGTTGTTAGGGAATAACTGATGCTTGATCTCCGTGAGCAACTGAATATCAGCATCACATTTTTCCTTTTTGCTGCGCATCAGTTCCTTTTTTAAGCCGGTATAGGTTTCTAAAGACTTCACTTTCCAGTCAATCATTTTAGAAGCAATCTTATTGTCAAAAGGCATTATCTTATCAATAGCCGACTGCATCACTTTTTCGATATAACCCATTTCATCATCCAATGTTAGCGGGTGTTCGGCTGTTATAAAATCTTTGATGAGTTGATCTTCTTTCGCAAATAACTGCTCTACCGTAACATTGCGCTTATCCAGTTTATGAACTGTAGCAGCGCGCATTAACATAAGTGAATTACGCAGTACTACCATTGGGAACTGTACGTGGTGTAATGAAAACACATCCTTTAATTGCAACCAGTAAGCCAACTCTCCGGGTCCTCCAACATAAGCTAAATTGGGCAATATTGCTTCCTGATAAACGGGGCGCAATACCACATTGGGACTAAAGTTTTCAGGGTGTTCCTGTATTTCACTAACAATCTCTTCTTCTGAAAATACAATGGAAGTATTGTTTACTTCATATCCGTTACGTGTTTTTTTTATCAGATTTCTTCCTTTATCAGAAAGGTAAAAGAAGTTAATTTCACGACCCGTAATCTGCAGTTTATAGTTTTTACCTAAACGCCCATTGGTTTCGATGAGAGCTTCAAAACTGGAGCCTTTCACCACATCATCCAACATCACTTGTGTGAATTGTTTCTTCAACTCTGCATCATTCGGTTCAATCATCACCAATCCATAATCGGCAAATAATTGATGCACAATTTTGCGGGTTGCTTCACTTAAGTTTTTACCCGATACATAACTTTCCTCAAACAATGTGATGAGCTTATTCGAACCACCCAATGCCTGTTTTAATTGTTCAACTGCCGTTTTAATTTCAGCGGTATCCAATATACCTACGGGTTGGTTTTTAGAATCAATATTCCATTCAATCTTTTGTCCGTTGATATGCACATGATTGATCTCGGCAAAATCATGATCCTCCGAAGCCAGCCAGAATACAGGCACAAACTGCTTGTCGGGAAACTGAAGTTGCAGTTCTTGTGTTAATCGAATGGTCGAAAGAATCTTTAAGATAAAAAATAGTGGTCCGGTAAACAACGCTAACTGATGTCCGGTTGTTACGGTATATGTTTGTTCTTGTAAAAGAGCATCAATATTGGCGAATACTGCTTTAGCCTGCTTACGTTCAATGCCCAGTTCGGTATACTGTTTAAGCAATGTTTTAACAAGCGTGTCCCGTTTATCAGCATCAAACCTTCTGTTCGCAATTACACGTTCGAAAGCCGGCATTTCAGGAGTGTACTCATAAAAAGAGCTTACTTCTTTCTTTTGCTGAACGTAATCCAAAACTAGTTTGGAATACAGTCCGGTTTCGCTGATGGGAATGTTTTTGTGTAACAAGCTTATGTTAGTTATTTGTTATTGAGTTATTCCGTTACTGAGTTAATGCATTATTGAGTAAATATGCCTTTCGACCATAACAACTCAATAACCTAATAACTCATTAACTTCCTACAACCGTACCAATTAAATCGAATTCTTCTGCTGATGTAATTTCCACCTGCGCAAAATCACCAACTCTTACGTAGTTTGATTTCGCATCAACAATCACTTCATTATCAACCTCCGGAGAATCAAATTCTGTGCGGCCCACAAACTGTCCGTTCTCTTTTCTATCGAACAGTACCTTGAATGTTTTACCAACCTTTTGTTGGTTCAATTCGGATGAAATTCCTTGCTGAATATCCATGACAATTGCGGCTCTTTCCTCTTTCACTTCCTGTGGCACATCATCCACCATGGTTCCCGCATGAGTTCCTTCTTCATGGCTGTACGTAAATATTCCCAATCTGTCGAAACGATTGTATTCAACAAATTTGCACAGGTCTTCAAAATCCTTTTCGGTTTCTCCCGGATGCCCAGCGATTAAAGTTGTACGGATAGCAATACCCGGAACCTTTTCACGCATAGTATCAATCACCTCTTGTGTACGGTGTGAAGTAATTCCCCTGCGCATAATTTTCAGCATATTATCGCTTGTATGTTGCAACGGAATGTCAATGTATTTACAAATATTATCACGCTCACGCATTACATCCAGTGCATCCAATGGAAACTGAGAAGGGTAAGCATAATGCAAACGGATCCAGTCCAGGCCATTCACATCACTCATTCTGCGTAACAATTC
>JAZKGH010000232.1:0-4928 GCA_040386055.1 Bacteroidota bacterium | reverse complement strand
TTGTTATATTTATGTCAGGTACAGAATGGGATAATTAACAGTATGGTAACATATATGTTGGGTTTATTGTTCAATATTGTGTTCAATACAATAGAAATATGAGTAGCTCCATTGATGATATCATTCTTTCTTTTAGCAGAGAAGAGCTTCGGCAATTCAACTATTTTTTGACCCGAAACGGAAATACAGATAAGCTTAAGGATATTAAACTTATCAATACTATTCGTAGTGGAAAGTCAACCAACAAAGGAACAACGAACGTTGAAAGGCAGATCAGGAAAAGGCTCAAAGAGCAATTGGAGCAGTTCTCATTACTGGATAATCTGAAGTACAATGCCAATTCAGAAATCAATAGTTTATTGGAAGTAGCAAAATTTCTATTTCGCAAAAACCTGCATAAACATGCCTGGAATTATCTTATCAAGGCGGAAGAAATGGCCCATCAAAAACAAGAATACGAACAGCTTGATTTTATTTATTACATCCAGATTTCCTATTCGTCTACTGTTTACATTCCAAATATGTCGGCCCCCGAGATTCAGGGCTTAATTGCCAAACGCAACAAAAATTTACTCCTCGCTAAAATAGATAGCGATGCCAATGCCGCTTATGCATTGTTGTTTTACGAAATCCGTGAGCAACTTTCCAAAGACCCTTATTTTGATATTGACATTCTGATTAATGCAGTATTCGAAAGATTTTCCCTCGACAGTAAAGTATACAAGAGTCCGAAAATATATGCCCGTGTGGTGCGCATTGTTTGCATGGCCTTGCATGAAAAGAAAGACTATGCACAGCAAAAAAATTATGCTATGAATAGTTATAAAATTATGTCGCGCAGAAAAATGCTGGATCGTATTCCTGAAGAATTGTTAATGGATCTGCTCTTTTCTATTTATACGTCTGCCATCAAAACCAAGGACTACAAAATTGCCGAAGAGTTTATAGGAATTTATGAGAGCAAGATTGAACATTTTAAAATGCAACAGGACCAATACCTGAACTATAACGTTACAGGTAATATCAATGCTGCTGATTTATTTATGTTTACCGGAAGGCTGGATGAGGCGAAAAATCGTCTCCAAATGCTTTATAACACCTATGCTGACCAGAAACAGTTGGCCAAAACCTATTTTTTAATTCGGATAAACATGCTCGCGCTCTATTTCAAATACAACGAATACTCCCGTTGCATTAAGATCTATAATGAGATGATGCAGGAGAAAAGGGAAAAGATGTTGCGCATTGGAGGAATTGAAATTCTATTGTATACCGAAATTTTTGGTGCAATGCTTCATTATGAAAATGATGATGCTGACTTTGCACATCATCTCCTTGGCAAAATTAAGAAGAAGTACGCGATTCTTTTATCGGAAAGAAAGTTTAAACGCGAACGTTTGTTCATCAACATCATGGAAAAAATTATCAATGATGCTTCTTATATAGACAGTAAGATCTTTCTGAGAGATCTTAAAACGTTCGATGCTTTCAGAACCTATGTTCCGGGAGATAAGGAATACATTAGTTTAAGTGCCTGGCTAAATTCAAAATTGTTCAAACGAACGTATTACCAACTTTTTATGGATTCGGTAAATAAAGAGTAAGTGATAATTTGAGACTGTCACACTGAGTTCATCGAAGTGCCGGATGTTCATTGGAAATTATATTACCCCTCGTTTACCAAAATCTTCTTTAGAATTTCTTTCATCAATAGCGGGCTTCGATGAACTCAGCCTGACAACAATTACATAAAAAAGCCCTGCATTACTGCAAGGCTTTTGCTTTATAAGAACGTTTTAATTACGCAATCACTTTAGCACCCACCATTTCGATAGCTGTTTTCAAAATGCCTTTTACATCATATCCGCACTCCGCATATAAATCAGCAGGTTCTCCGTGTTCGGTAATTTTATCCGGCATACCTAGCATTTTTACTTCAGCAGAATAGTTGTGTTCAGCCATAAATTCTAAAATAGCCGAACCCATTCCTCCTACTGTTGTTCCGTCTTCAACCGTAATCACTTTTTTGTATTTGCTGAATACTTCATGCAACAATGCTTCATCCAATGGCTTCACAAAACGCATATCATAATGCCCGATGTAAATACCTTCAGCAGCTAATGTATCAGCAGCCGTTGCTGCAAAATTGCCAACAGGCCCGATGGTTAAAATAGCCAACTCTTCTCCGTCACGTAATTTTCTTCCTTTACCTACTTCAATTTCTTTGAGAGGTTGTTTCCAATCCGGCATCACACCATTTCCGCGAGGGTAACGTATAGAGAACGGACCGGCATTTTTCTCCAGCGTAGCCGTATACATCAGGTTACGTAATTCTTCTTCGTTCATTGGAGAACTCACCACCATATTCGGTACACAACGCATATATGGAATATCCAACATCCCGTGATGTGTTTGTCCATCTGCACCCGCAATTCCGGCCCTGTCCATACAGAACACAACATGTAAATTCTGAAGACATACATCATGCACCACCTGGTCATAGGCGCGTTGCATAAACGATGAGTAAATATTACAGAATGGAATCAATCCTTGCGAAGCCATTCCGGCACTAAAGGTAACTGCATGTTGTTCGGCAATGCCCACGTCAAATGCACGTTTGGGCATCGCTTTCATCATAATATTCATAGATGAGCCTGAAGGCATTGCAGGTGTTACTCCTACAATTTTTTCATTTTGTTCTGCTAATTCCACCAATGTATTTCCAAACACGTCCTGGTATTTTGGAGGTTGCGGTTTATCCGAAACGGTTTTATAAATCTCACCTGTTACTTTATCAAACAATCCGGGTGCATGCCATTTGGTTTGGTCCTTTTCAGCCAATGCAAATCCTTTCCCTTTTACTGTTACCACATGTAATAATTTAGGTCCGGGGATTTTTTTCAAATCTTTCATCACCTTCACCAAATGATCCACATCGTGCCCGTCAATCGGGCCAAAGTAGCGGAAGCGTAAACTCTCAAACATATTGCTTTGTCTAAGCAGTCCCGATTTCATCGTATCGTGTACTTTAGAAAGGATATCCTGTGAAATCTGCCCTACCTTACTCAATCTATCCAATGCCTTCCATACATCATCTTTAAAACGATTGTACGTTGGCGAAGTAGTGATATCTGTTAAATATTCTTTGAGGGCCCCTACATTTGGGTCAATCGACATGCAATTGTCATTTAAAATAACAATCATATTGCTGTCTTCAACACCTGCGTGGTTTAAGCCTTCAAAAGCTAATCCAGCGGTCATGGCACCATCCCCGATCACTGCAATATGCTGACGGTCGAATTCACCTTTTAAACGTGAAGCCACTGCCATTCCCAATGCTGCAGAAATAGATGTAGAGGAATGCCCTACACCAAACGTATCATACTCGCTTTCGGCACGCTTTGGGAATCCTGAAAGGCCCTTGTATGTTCTGTTGGTATGAAATTGGTCTCTGCGACCGGTTAATATTTTATGCCCGTATGCCTGATGTCCCACATCCCAAACCAATTGATCATAGGGAGTGTTGAACACATAATGCAAAGCCACGCTTAACTCCACCACCCCAAGGCTGGCTCCAAAGTGACCTCCATAAACGGAAACCATATCGATGATGTATTGACGCAGATCGCCACACACTTTCACCAAATCCTCTTCCTTTACCTTACGTAAATCAGCAGGATACATAATTGGCTCTAAAAACGGTCCGGGTTTAATTTCCATAATTAATAAAAACAGTGCGTACGATCAAATGTTTAAAGGGGCAAAAATAAGGCTTCGCCACCATAGTTGACCATATCAACGGTAAAAATAGAATTTTGGTTTAATAAACCTCGAAATCAGCTGAAAATTATAGTTTGGCCTCCGAAATCAAGAGGTCTTCACGTGGTGCAATACTCATTATCGGAATATTGGAGTGATTGACCATTTGCTGGGCAAATTTTCCCAGGAAAAAGGATCCTATTTGTGGCTCCTGTTCTGTCATTATCAGAATAATATCTGCTTTCACCGAGTGCGCGTATTCTTCCGTAATGGCAGTGATGTTTCCACCCAAACGTTTTTCGTGGATATAGGTAATGTTTTCATCATCAAAGGAGTGTAATACCTGGCGGCAGTATGCCGATACCTGATATTCTGTTTCTTTATCCTTATCCACCGAAACTCCCAGCACATGAATGGTAGCACCGAATTTTTTTGCTAACGAAACAGCAAACGGCACTTTCTGACGGGATTCAAATGAAGTGTCTATGGGTAAAACAATGGTCCTGAAATTATTCGTTGTTCCATTCTCCCGCATGGTTAATACCGGACATTTGGATGAACTCACTACTTTATAAGCATTACTTCCCATCCAGAATTCCTGAAACCCTTCTACACCATGGGTTCCCATAATAATGAGGTTGGCATCTATCTCCTCTGCGGCACTCAGAATTCCTTTAAACACAGAACCCCTTTTATGAAGATAGCGATAAGCTACCCCATTGGCAATTGGTTCCAATTTAACTTTAAGAGCGTCCTCATCCGAACTTTCTTCGATGTGGACAGCGGTTAGTTCTGAACCATATTTCTGGGCAAAAAATACTGCCGAACGAAAGGCAACTATTGATTGCGAAGAGCCATCAACAGGTACAAGAATGTTTTTAAATGAGGTATCCATATGGCAAAAGATTTATATTGTTAAAGTACAATTAAAATCTGAAAAACCAAATTCCACTTATCTAAAACAGGTTAGTTCCCTTTAAACTGTGGTTTTCTTTTTTCGTTGAATGCCGCCACTCCTTCTTTGTTATCATTGCTTCGGCCTGCAATTTCCTGGCAATACATTTCATATTCCAGCATGGTATCTAAATCGCTTTGGAAAGATTTATTTAACATTTTTTTCATCAACGCAATGGCCTTGGTTGGTGCGTTTTGGTAATACTCGGCAATCT
>JAZKGH010000231.1:0-35326 GCA_040386055.1 Bacteroidota bacterium | reverse complement strand
CTGGACGTGGGAGAATGAACCGGGTATTACAGATACGGATAATGACTCGACCACCGGCCGATTGATTGAGACCTATGATATAGCTAAAGCAGGAGTATACAGACTGCAATTGACGGTGAGCACCAACACGACACCGGCTTGTAGTGATGTGAGTGATTGGATGACGATGACAGCACATGCAGTTCCGGAACCAGAGTTTGAGTCAGACCCTCCATATACCACTATTGCAAAACCGTTCTTTAACTTCATTAATAAATCAACGGTGAAGGATGGAAGTGCAATGACGTATTTATGGAACTTAGGTGCCGGTCCGGATCCAAGCAGACCGGAAGACAGAACGTCCACAGATGCGAATCCAATCAATGTTGAATATGCGGCAGACACCGCTCAAAAGGATGTGACATTGCTGGTGACAACTGAGCACGGATGTATTGATTCAACCTCACACAAAATCAGAATCGATCCGGACATTACGGTATTTATTCCAAATGCGTTCAGACCGGGTAGTATATTGGATTGTGTTGATGGAGATCCAACCTGTAACAGAAGATTTAAGGTTATAGCGGATGGTCATTTATCGGTAGAGATATTTGTATATAACCGCTGGGGACAGATGGTTTACAAATCAACTGATGCAAGAGAAGGGTGGGATGGAACAGTACTGAACAAGGGTGTTGAACTGTGTCCGCAGGAGGTTTACGTTTACCAGGTAAATGCAACAAGCTATGCAGGCAAACAATACCGTTACTCAGGTTCAATTACACTGTTGAGATAATAGTCTTCATTACAAATAAAAATAGCCCGGAGTTTTAAAACCCCGGGCTATTTTTTTGCTATATTTTTCAGGTCAGCAATTAATTTGCTTCTACTTTCTTTTGATCATAAGTGATCGGAAGTTTCATGGTTTGAATTTTACTCCAACCTCCCAATACATTTTTCACGCGCTGAAACCCTTTTGATTTAAGGTAAGAGGCTGCAATCATAGAACGATAGCCACCAGCACAATGCACTAAGAACTCTTCATCCTTATCCAATTGAGCATAGTCACTTGGAAGTTTGTCAAGCGAAAAATGAACGGCTTGAGTTAAGTGTGCATCGTTAAACTCACCGGGTTTTCTTACATCCAGAATTTTGATATCTGTATGTTTGGCATCCAACTCAAATTCTTCCTCATCCACCGAGATAATCATATCCCAACGTTTGTCAGCATTTTTCCATGTTTCAAATCCACCGTTAAGGTATCCCAGAATATTATCAAACCCAACGCGTGTCAAACGTTCAATACTTTCTTTTTCTTTACCAACTTCGGCAACAATCACAACAGGTTGCGTAATATCAAGCAAGGTTGCAGCCCATATTGCATACTGTCCATTCAATCCAAAGTTGATAGCTTTCGGAATAAAACCGTGTTCGAAAACATCCGGAATTCTTGTATCAATAATTGTAGCGCCATCTTTCGTCTTACCCTCAAATTCGGCTAAAGTCAGATCTGACATCCCTTTGGTGATTACTTCATCAATTGGAGCATAGCCCTGTTTATTCAGTTTAGCATCTTTAAAAAAGTATGCGGGAGCCGGAGCAATACCTTCAGTTACGGTAGCAATAAATTGCTCTTTGGTCATCGGTTGCAAAGCATAGTTTTTAGCTTTTTGCTCTCCAATAGTGGAAAATGTTTCCTTGCCTATATTTTTTCCGCAGGCGCTTCCTGCACCATGAGCAGGATATACAATAACAGCATCGGGTAATGGCATCAGTTTATTGTGGAGTGAGTCATACATCATTCCTGCCAACTCTTCTTTGCTCATCAAGCCATCCAGCAAATCTGGTCTTCCCACATCCCCCACAAATAAAGTATCACCGGTAAATACACAATGTTCTTTTCCGTTTTCATCTATCAGTAAATAACTGCTTGATTCAGGTGTATGTCCGGGAGTATGCAACACACGAATAGTAAGCTTACCCACTTTTAACTCTTCACCATCCTTGGCAACATATACCGGGAAATTGGTTTGAGTAGTGGGTCCATATACAATGGCGGCACCTGTTTTGTTCGACAAATCAATATGCCCGCTTACAAAATCCGCATGAAAATGTGTTTCGAAAACATATTTAATGGTTGCATTGTGGCTTTTGGCCAATTCAATGTAGGCATCATAATCACGTAGCGGATCAATAATGGCCACTTCACCATCCGATTCAATATAATAAGCAGCTTGCGCCAGGCAGTTAGTGTATAATTGTTGTACAATCATGTTGGTTATCATTAATCACCAAATGGTGAGGTAATACATATTCAAACAAAGGTGAGCATAAATTAGATTTAAAGAAATGCTTTTTTGAAGATATTAGTCAGGTCTGATGGAAGAGAGTCCCAAGACTAGTTTTGATAAGGAACACGAAGGGCTATGCTACGTCCAAGGGTTATTTCGTCAGCATATTCCAGCTCACCGCCAATGGCTATGCCACGCGAGATAGTGCTGATAGTAACGCCAAACTCTTTGAGTTTTTTGGATAGGTAAAAAACAGTGGTATCGCCTTCCATTGTAGCACTTAGAGCCATAATCACCTCTTTGGTTTCCTCAGCTTTAATCCTGTTTAGCAGTTGTTCAATATTAAGCGAATCAGGTCCAATGCCATTGATGGGGGAAATAAGTCCCCCCATAATATGATAGGTGCCTGTAAACTGATTGGTATTTTCTATAGCCAATACATCGCGCAAATCCTCAACCACACAAATAGTACGCTGGTCGCGTTTAGGGTTGGCACAAATATTACAGCTTTTGGCATCACTCACATTGCCGCACCGTTCGCAGTATTGTATTTGGGTTCGGAGTTTAATCACCGCCTCACCCAGCTTTGTCACTTCCTGCTCTTTTTGTTTGAGCAAGAACAAAACCATGCGCATAGCCGATTTTTTGCCAATACCCGGAAATTTAGAGAGTTCGTTAACGGCTTCTTCAATGAGTTGGGAAGGATAATTCATGTGGGACAAATGTATGAAAATGGTGTAGCATATAGAAGGAACACTTTTTGGACATTTTACATAATTTTAAATAAAATTAAGACCATTTTAATCCGTTTTTGATTATTCTTGAAGTTAGATGAAAAAACAACTTATTGCCGTTACGGCACTGCTTTTTACACTTGGATTAAGTGTACAACAAATTATTTCTAATCCTACCGGTACACCGCTACAAGCATCAGGCGGTCCGGCAGAGGGAGGCGCCACCTGTTTTCAGGCAGGTTGTCATTTCGGAGCGCCATCAACGGTAACGGATATTATCACTACAGATGTACCTGTAGCAGGATATACTCCGGGAACAACATATAATATTACAGCAACCGTTGCGGGTTCAGGTGCAAAGGGATTGATGGTTTCGGCTCAAAATGCCGGAGGATCTCATCTGGGTACATTGATATCCGGATCGGGCTCTAAGATTGTATTTAGCAGTAAATATCTTACCCATACATCAGCTAAAACTACTGCTACAGGAATATGGACGTTCAAGTGGACAGCTCCGGCAGCAGGATCGGGCGCAGTAACATTGTATGGTGCATTTGCCATAACCCAAAATACTACCCGTAAGCAGGAATTAACTATTCAGGAAAATACCACAACAGGTGTTGAAGAAGTGAATAACGGTGTTGCCTTTACCGCATATCCGAACCCGGTTTTGAACCATCTGACACTTTCTTTGGATATACTTCAAAGCGAACACCAAACCATTACTCTGGTAAGTGTTGACGGTAAGAAATCTAAGTTGCTGTTTGATGGAACACGTTCATCGGGCAAACAAGAGGCTTCGTTTGATGTATCCGATATGGAAAATGGCTTATACCTTATCCATATTATATCCGCGACTGCAAACAGCTACCAAAAGGTATTGATTAACAAATAAGTTACGCACCCCAATGTGTTATTTTATTTACACATTGGGGTAGCTGTGGCTAACTATTTTTCGGGCAAACACCCTTGCCGGTTACATTTGTTTCATGTCTCCATTTATACTCTTCTCTTTTGTTGTTGTTTATTTTCTGGTGTTATTGGCTGTGGCCTTTTACACATCCCGCGGAAGCAATAACGAAACATTTTTCAACGGAAATAAAAACAGCCACTGGATGCTTGTGGCTTTCGGAATGATTGGAACATCACTTAGTGGTGTTACGTTTATTTCAGTACCGGGAACGGTTGGTTTTAATCATTTCACATATTTCCAGGTAGTATTGGGATATTTTATCGGCTACTTTGTGGTTGCTTATGTACTCCTGCCACTGTATTACAAACTCAATTTAACATCTATTTACCATTACCTCGATCACCGGTTCGGGAAGAGCAGCTATAAAACGGGGGCATTGTTTTTTATTATCTCCCGTACAATGGGTGCCACACTCCGGTTATATCTTGTAATTAATGTGATGCAGCTGTTTATTCTGGATGCATTAGGTGTACCTTTTGCAGTTACAGCGTTTATTATTCTGCTGATGATTTTATTGTATACGTTTAAGGGTGGGGTTAAAACAATTGTGTGGACCGATACATTGCAAACATTTTTTATGCTACTTGCTCTGGTGGTATGTGTATTTTATATCATGGGCGATTTGAATCTCAGCTTCTCACAAGTAATGACGCAACTGGATGGCCTGGGTTATACAGAAGTATTTAATACGGATGTGATGGATAAAAAATTCTTTCTCAAGCAAATTATCGGAGGAGCTTTTATTACCATTAGCATGACAGGGTTGGATCAGGAGATGATGCAAAAAAACATCAGCGTTAAACGACTGGGTGATTCGCAAAAAAACATGCTTTCGTTTAGCACTGTGATGGTGTTGGTAAATTTTCTGTTTTTGTTTTTGGGTGGATTGCTCTACCTCTATGCAACAAGTAAAGGGCTGGATGTAAAAGGAGATGATTTATTTCCAACCATTGCGTTGCAGTATTTGCCACCTGCAATTTCTGTTATTTTCATCATCGGGTTAATATCTGCATTATTTCCTTCGGCCGATGGTGCGATTACAGCATTAACGTCCTCATTTTGTATTGATATTTTGGGACTGCAGCGCAATGAACAAATAAGTGAGGCACAAAAATCGAAAACACGCATGACGGTGCACCTAACATTCGCTGTCATTTTTTTGATCTGCGTAATGATTTTTAAAGTGATGAACAATAAATCCATTATTGGAATCTTGTTGGATGTGGCTGGTTATACCTATGGACCTTTGCTGGGCTTGTTTACGTTTGGCATTCTCACAAAAAGAGTATTAAAGGATAAGATATCGCCAATAGTGTGTCTCATTGCTCCTTTGTTATGTTATATTATTCAGATAAATGCACCTACACTTTTCGGAGGCTATCAGATTGGTATTGAAATGCTTATTCTGAATGGTGCTATGACATTTGCCGGATTATATTTTATCAGCAAACCACAGGCATAAAATTTCTTGCGTTTTCGCTAAACCTTGCATACTATGCAACGGATATACTCATTTAATATCTCTTACAGATAATGAAACGAACAGTTTTAATAACAGGCAGCACCAGTGGAATAGGATTGGCTATTGCCCGAACATTTGCCGCTAAAGGGCATAATATAGTATTCAACGGACTGGAGGCGAACGGAGCCGAAATTGCTGCCGAAACAGCCAAAGAGTTTGGTATCGATTATGTTTTTTCTCCATGCAATGTGCTGGACCCGAAACAAATTGAAGAGATGGTAGCCATGTCCATTGCCAAATTCGGCACTATTGATATTCTGGTAAACAATGCGGGTATTCAATTTGTATCACCCGTGCAGGATTTTCCGCTTGATAAATGGAATGCGATTATTGGTATAAACCTTACCGCTCCCTTTTTGTTTACCAAAGCAGTGTGGCCTTACATGGAGAAACAAAAATTCGGCCGTATTATCAATATTGCCTCCGCACACGGATTGGTGGCATCTGAATACAAATCGGCTTATGTATCCAGTAAACATGGCATCATCGGATTTACCAAAACCATTGCCCTGGAGGGAGCCCCACACAATATTACCTGCAATGCTGTATGTCCGGGATACGTGCACACACCGATTGTTGAAAATCAGATTGGCGACCAGATGAAAGCACATGGTTTAAGCAGAGAGGATGTGATTCAAAAGGTAATGCTATCGAAACAAGCAATCAAATCCTTTATCCCGATTGAACTGATCGCAAATACTGTAGCATTTTTGGTGGCCGATGAAGCAACAACAATAACAGGTATTTCAGTACCGGTTGAAGGAGGATGGACAGCACAATAAATATGAAAACAGTGGACATGATTAGTAATATAGCCCATGTAAACGGGATTAATATTCACTATGTAAAATATCCCAATCCCGGCAAACCAACCTTGTTGTTGTTGCATGGATTAACGGCCAATTGTATGGCTTTCCAGGGATTGGTTTCTCATGGTTTGGGAGAACAGTATGAGTTGATATCAGTTGACTTGCGTGGCAGAGGATTGAGTAGTCATCCGGTTTTTGGGTACACGATTAAAGCGCATGCAAAAGATATTATTGAATTGCTCAAATATCTGAAACTGGACCAGGTTGTATTGGTAGGGCATTCATACGGAGGATTTTTGTCGTCCTACATATGCTATTATTATGCGCAGCATGTAAGTAAAGTAGTGTTTCTAGACTCTGCACCCGAAATGCATCCGCGTACTTCTGAAATGTTGCAAACAGCAATGGGTCGGTTGGATAAGGTTTACCCGAGTAAAGAGGCATACTTTGAAATGATTAACAATGCACCGTATATCAGTTTTTGGGATGAGGATATGGAAGCCTATTTTGAAGCGGATATCAAAACATTGGAGGATGGAACCGTAAAACCGCGTACAGATCTGGCACAAATTTTACAAGTGGCGCTTGACGTTGGAATCTCACCTATTGCCAAATATTTCAAATATTTAAAACAACCCGCATTGCTCATATGTGCTACCGAAAATTACAATCTGGGAGAACCTATTCTGCCGGGTTATTTGGCAGAAAAGGCGGTGAATAATATGAAAGATGCCACGGTTGAATATGTAGATGGTAACCATCATACCATGGTATATGGACATTGTGCAGATGAAGTGGTCGAAATGATTGAACGATTTGTTGGATAACAAAAGGTCGATAAGTATTTTCTTATCGACCTTTTGTATTAGTTACAACCAAACTTGATATTAGGCTTATCACCACTTGTATCGTCATCACTTATCCAGTCCTTTTTGCGAACGAGTATCTCAATATCCTGCGGAACAAGGTTATCCGGAATACCGAAAAGATTTTTTGGAATAAGGTAGAGTTTCCATTGAGTGGCACTTACATTTTCCAATTTAAGATTTGGGTTATTTATAACCTGAAAGAAAGAAGAGGGTTGATACGTTGTAATCACACCCGTTGCAGTATCCTTAGCCGTTGCTTTAAGGTATACATATAATTCACTATTGGCCGGCAGATTTTTCATAGTAGCTTTTTTCTCGGCAGCATTATCGTATACAATAGTTGCTATTTCGGTATCAAGTGCTACTGAAGGAAAAATATATACAGCACCCTTATCCGTTTTGGGAGGTGTGATAGGAATACTGATGTCATCGCTTTTAATATCCGGATCTCCATATCCACCACCATCTTTCGGTTTTACCAGAAAGGATATGCCGGTAGAGTATACTTGCGTAGCGCTCACTTCATAAAATTCGGTGGGAATCATTTCGTACATCCATACCTTAGGCCCTTTATCAGGAACAGGAGTCATCTTCAATAATTCATTCGAATTTTTCCAGGCTTTTTCCCCAATACCATTTGCCTTAGGTGATCCGGCAGCAAATTCAAATGGTTTCCATGTCCATAAGTACATCGGACCCGGATTGGCTGCCAATAGCTGATTGTTTTCTTTAGACATATCCAATTTCGAAATGTCGACATAAATGGTAATTTTTGATGTAGCAATGGTAGGATCAGGTTCAACCCAAGCAATTTGTGCAGCTGCACTTTGAATGATTCCCAGTATTGAAAGTATATAAATAATCTTTTTCATGGCATGCATTAATTACGGATAAATGATAAACGATAAACGGATTTTATTGCACCGCCACACCACACATTTTTATCAATTTGCAGGTATGTATCGGTAGGGCGAATAGTTGCAGCCAATGGAAACTCAAGTGCAGTGGTAGCTCCTGCCGGTGTTAGCATTACCTTTTGGGGGAACTCAGCATTATCAAAAGTCCATGTTCCGCTTGTGCTACCAAAAAAGGCGTATGCAACATTAGATGTGTCGCAAGTATAAGTGCCGGTGCCTCCGTTCATGGCAAAGGTGATGTTGGGTAATCGGGTCGTGCGCGTAAAGAAAGGTGTAATATCTATCGTTTCTTCCACAGTTGCAGCTTTGTCTATTACCTGACATGAATGGAGTGACCAACTGGCCGTGATACCATCAATCTTAGATGGGTTTTCACCAATCTCCTTGTATTCTTTCCGACAAGAGGCAGCAATTAAACCAATTGCCAGACTCATTATGTATATATATTTCTTCATCTTTTTAACTATTAATTGCAGCCACCTGTTCCATTAAACACAAACCCTGCACCTGTTTCAACACTTGGAAATTGCAGGGTGAGTCCCGGGCAATACCAGGAAGCATTTCTGATTTTCAAATTAGAATTGTAAGAAGGGTCGGTATTGTTGGCTCCTCTTCTTTTTAATGATTGCACGCGATCACCTTCGCAAAACAATTCCAATCTACGTTGTTTTCTGATCTCTGCCAATACATCTGATGCATTCGCACCACCTGCTAATATTTTGGTTGTAGAATCGGCATACGCGCGGTAAATAATTTTATTGATATCACCAATCGCAGTTGCCAGATCTCCTGTTTCGGCAGCCAGTTCAGCACGTGTTAAAACCAGATCGGTCATGTTCAGATATGGTACACCGAAGAAATCACTGTTGAACTTTTTGCAGCCGTAATATTCATTGTCCTTACCAGCATTAAAGATCTGCACTAGGTTTTTACCACGCTTATCAAGAGTATCAGCAGTTAGTAAAGTATAGAGTTCTTTAGACAAAGCAAACTCTGCGGTTTTGGTATCGCAACGGTAACGTGAAACAAACTCTCCGGCTCTGTTATCGCTTGCACCGGTGCTGCGTGTGGTAAAAATAAATTCCGATAAAGCTGCAGTGGTATCAAAACGATTGATGGCGCCACTTAATGATTTGCCCGAGCTTGCAATAACATCATTCAACAACACAAGTGCTTCTGTTGGTTTGTTCATCATATAATACACTTTGGCAAGTAGCGCTTTTGCCGAACTTTTTGATGCTTTATAATCATCATTGGGCTCAGGAAGATTTTCGATTGCGTATTGCAGATCTGAAATGATGAAGGCGTAAGATTCTGCAACAGTAGATCGCGTTTTGGGCAACTGTGATACTTCATCTCTGATTACAATGCCCGGGTGATCATTGCTTGGCGAAAATCCTGATGGTTGTGCCCAAAGTTTTAATACTTCAAAATGGCAAGCGGCACGCAAAAACCGTCCTTCAGCCCTCATCCTTTTTTGCTCCGATTCAGAAACGCCCACTTTGGTGTAAAAGCTTTCCATATTGTTGATTCTGAATGGAATTACATAGAATGTTTTGTAAAGATCTTTTACATCCGAATTGAAGATGTTGGTGTTGCGGTTATAAATCTCGTTTTTAAAACCGTTATCATCTTTTATCGGTTTTGTAAGATCATCACTTAGAAGGTCGTTGTAAGTTTGCATTCTTCCGTTTATGGCATTTGCAAATGCATCGTAGCAGGAGTTAAGCAGATTTTGTACATCAGCCGGTGATTGAATGGCGTCTTCTTCTGTAAAAATATAATCCGGTTTGGTTTCGTCAATTTTCGTACAGGAAGTAATACCAATAACAGTTACCGCAGTTACTAAACTTATAATAATGTATATATTCTTTTTCATGCGAGGTGGTATTAAAAGTTAACGGATAATTGAACAGTATATGTTTTTTCCTGAGGTGGGGTGAGGTAGGTAATATTCGGACTCATATTTCTGTCTGTTGCATTTTCAAAGTCGCGTGCAATTTCCGGATCCAATCCTGTGTATTTGGTGAAGGTTAAAAGATTCGTTCCAATAACGGCAATACGCATGCTTGCCAATTTTATTTTTTGACAGGCTGCCTTTGGCAGATTGTAAGCCACAGTCAAATTTCTTAAACGCATGAATGTCCCATCCTGTATCCATTGGGTAGTATTAATCCATGGTGTACTTGAACCGTATGTTGCTGTGTTTTGAGTAAGCCTTCCGTAAGCAGTTTGATCTCCGGGTTTTTGCCAGCGGTCAAACAAATCCGTACGCATATTCCATGTTGTTACTACACCATTCTGGCGTTTAGCTGACGATTCATAAATATCGCCACCCAATACAAAGTTGAACAATACATTCAGTTCCCAGTTTTTGTAACGGAAATTATTACCAATACCACCAATGGCTTTGGGTTGAATATTTCCAACAGCTACCCTGTCTTTCGGATCCCAGATGTATGTTTCGTTACCATCTTTATCTAAGTAAATGGGTTTGCCATTGGCAGGGTCAATACCTTTAAAACGCACGAGGAAATTAGTACCTACCGGTTGCCCCACCACCACACGGGTATCGTTGGTTCCACCGCTAACAGCATCTTCTGAATAGGCTCCTATGCTTGTAATTTCATTCCAGTTACGCGAAATATTAAAGTTGGTTGTCCAGGTAAATTTAGCTCCCACAATATTGCGTGATGTAAAACTGAACTCAATTCCACGATTGGTAATTGAACCCACATTACCCCAGTAATTATCAAAACCTGTAGAAGGAGGAAGTGCCAATTGCATAAACACATCCGTGGTACGTTTATCATATACATCAACGGTGGCGGTTACGCGGTCTTTAAAGAATCCGATATCGATCCCGGCATTAAATGTCCAGGATGTTTCCCATCTTAGATCCGGATTTGGAATAATGGATGGGAAGGTGATGGGTTGGTTATAATATGGAGTAGAAGCTCCTGCCGGTTGCCATTTGGAGAGGTATTGATTGGTAGGAATATTTGCATTGCCACTCTTTCCATACGCGACTCTTAATTTGGTTAAACTTACTGCCGGTATATGAAAGAATTTTTCATCCGATATAACCCATGTGGCTGATAAAGCCGGGAAGAAACCGTACCGGTAATTGGCTCCGAACTTTGTTGACCAGTCACTGCGTAAAACGAACTCCACAAAGTATTTCTTTTTGTAATCATAGTTTGCGCGCCCGAAATAACTCAGGAACGAATAACCATCCTGAGGGTTTGTTATGGTAATACGTCCTTGTTGCGCAGCATCAGCATTTGCGTCCCAAAATCCGTTGGTTACATTATTTGCCGATACACTGCTGCTATTGGTGCGTGACTCCTGAAACTCATACGCACCCATTAATGATATAGAATGATCTCTACGCAATGTTGTGCGATAGTTGAGCATAAAGGAATAACTGTAGTTGGTTACATAAGTGGAGTAACCGTTTGCTGTTCCCAGATGCGTACTATTTATTAAAGCTTGCGGATCATATTGATCATCGCGTAGCTGCATGTAATCCAGATTATATTTTCCGGTTGCCATCAAACCTTTCATCAGTTCATAGTCGAGTTGAATATTATTAATGCTCCTCAACTCTGTAGTTCTCCATTTTTTAAGCTCCTGTGTTCTTACAGGATTATCTCCTCCCGAAAAATAATTTCCGGTACTATCATACACGGGATATATAGGAAGTGCAGTGCTCATTGCTGAACCTAGACCTCCAGCCCATGCCGTATTTACACGATAATTGGTTCCCTGACTTAAGGATGTGGATACACTTGCTCTCAGTTTTTTGGTGACATTGTAATCACCATTTAACCTGCTTGAAATGCGCTCATATCGGTTACCAACAAGATAACTTTCATTATTCGAATACCCTACACTTCCATAGATGCCACCTTTTTTTCCGGAATTAGAAAGTGTAACACTGTGCGAGTTTTTGATACCTGTACGTGTAGTCAGATCAACCCAATCTGTATTTGTATTGCGCGCTTGCTCCCAGCTTATTCCACCGGGCAATTTTGCCAACCCGATGCCACCGTCATTTTCATATGACTCCTGATACAATTGAAGGTATTGCGAACTGTTTAACATATTAGGCAAAGCTGTTGGACGTGAAATACCAACACTTCCGGTGTAACTCACATTCAATCCACCTTTACGTCCCCTTTTAGTTGTAACCAATACAACACCATTTGAACCTCTGGATCCATAAATAGCTGTGGCTGCTGCGTCTTTCAATACATCAATACTTTCAATATCATCCGGGTTAATGGATGCAAGCGGATTGTTATTCATTCCTCCGCTATTTCCGGTTGAGTTTCCATTGTTTAAGAAAAAATCCTGTGTAATGGGAATACCATCTACCACATACAAAGGATCTCCACCGGCACTGATAGAAGCTACACCCCGGATACGAATAACTGCCGCAGAACCCGCAATACCACTACCCGTTGTAACCTGTACACCCGGAAGCTTTGCTTGTAAGGCAGATTCAAAACTCGGGATAGGCATATCGTTTAATTCTTTTGCATTGATCTTCGCAATCGATCCCGTTACTTCTCTTTTAAGTTTTGTTCCATAACCCACCACAACTACATCTTCCAATGCTTTGGCATCTTCTTTAAGCGTTGTTTTGGGTGTTTCAGTTGAGTTGTCAGGCAGTGCCGTTACATTCAGGTAGATGGTCTGATAACCGATATAAGTGATTTTTATCATATAAGTTCCCGCAGGTAGATCCTTGATTTCATAAAACCCATCTGCATCGGTAACTGTACCGAACTTTGTTTGGTCGATGGTAACAGTTGCTCCGATAATCGGCTCGTTTTTATCATCGACAAGTCGTCCTCTTATTTTGTCGGCAAAGGCACTTGTGCCAATGAGCATGGCCACGAGCCATAACAGTTGTTTTGTAGAGGTTTTGATCATAGTATCATTAGTTTAAATTGTTTACCGAATTGACGTTGCTTGAGCATAACCACATACAAACCTTTTGAAAGGCCCGTTTGTGCAGCACTTAAGTTGATATACTCAGGAGCATTTTGAAAAGAAGTGCTGTAGAATTTTTGTCCGGTTACCGACCAGATTTCAACTGTGAGTGCTTCTGCTGAAGTTACACCTGTTTTAATCGAAAATGCATCAGTGGCAGGATTAGGATAGACTGTTGCTCCTATCCATTCTGCTGCTGTTTCGGTAATACCTGTTACCGGAGTATACGGAACATATTTATTGCTATAGAAACGGTATTCACCGGGAGCCAAGGTGTCATTCAATTGAAGTGAAGTAACCGTAACGGAATCTCCTTTGAATACATTATACCACATTCCCATTGCCGGAAAATCAATTACAACCGGAGAAGCTGTAAGGCCAAAGTTCGCAACTATTGTAGCTTGTGTTGTTGCACTATTAATCACGAGGGATTTAATGGCACCTGTACCGGTATAAGTATAGTTGTTAGTTGATAAGGAATCATCTGTTGTTTTTAAAGTTGCTAGCGTAGATGCCACATTGTAAATATGCCTGCGTCTGCTATCGTTATAATAATTCCAAAGAATGGGTTTATTACCGGTGCGGCCATTTTGATCGATACTGATATCATAACCCAACTCACCAAATTGCCAGATCATTTTAGGGCCTTTTAGGGGAAGTAATAAACACATGGCAGCTTCCATTCTTTTGAGTGCTATGGTTGTGTCTTTAGCAGAATAGGAACCTGAAGTATTTCCATACTTAATATTTTTAAACATGAGACGTTCTTCATCATGGCTTTCTGCATATGTTACAAGATTAGCCTGTGCCCAGTTACGTTTTTTGAAATCCGCACCGCTCAGGTCGCTTGTTGCGGTATAACCCATAGTAGCTTCACTAAAGTTATAGTTCATGTTTCCCCACAGCATAAACCCTTCATTCGACAATACAATTTCTTCGCTGTTTTCCGCAAAATGCTCCAGGATCATATAGCACGAAGAATCGTATGTGCGCACTTTATTGTTAATACGTTTCCAGATGTCAATGCGGCTTTGATCATAAACACCCCATGCATTTACATCGGCTGAATATTTTTGGGTGAAACCTTTTGACAGGTCAAACCGGTATCCGTCAATATCAAATTCGGTAAGCCAGTATTGCAATACACGGTCAACATACTCTTTGGTGGCGGAAGCTTCATGGTTAAAATCATACCCTACACCATATGGATGTTTGTCGGTTTGGTTAAACCACGGATTGTCAGGAGTGGGTTGTCCGTATTGCCCGGCTGCCGGATTAAAATACATGCGCACAAAAGGGTTTTGTCCGAATGCATGATTCAATACCATATCCATAATCACGGCAATACCTTGTTTGTGACATTCATCAATGAAAGCTTTCAAATCATTCTTCGGACCATAATATTTATCAGTAGCAATATGGAAACTGGTATTGTATCCCCAACTTTCATTGCCTTCAAATTCTGTCACGGGCATCAACTCAATCGCATTTATGCCTAATCGTTTGAAGTAGCTGAGTGTATCCTTTAATGTTTTATAATCGTGTTTGGCAATGAAATCACGGATGAGCAATTCATACACTACCAGTTTTTCTTTTGCGGGACGAACAAACGTATTCCTGTATTGCCAGTTGTAAGGTGTTTGTGCAGTTTGAAAAACGGAAACAATCTGAGATGTTTTTCCGGAAGGGTATGGTTTGAGATCAGGATAGGTTGTTGCTGATATGCTTCCGTCATTCCAGGGATCCAACTGTTTGTCGGCATAAGCATCCGCTACACGCAATTGTTCATCATTGATGATATACTGAAATCCGTATTCTTTTCCGGGTTGCAATCCGGTGAGGGTAATCCAGAAACGAGTGCTTTCAGGATTTCGTTTCATAAAATAAGTATTGTCGAATTCCCAGTTGTTAAAATCACCCAACACATATATATATGATTTGCCCGGTGCATATATGATAAGTGTAACAGTTGAATCGTCAATATAATTAATACCATCAACCAGCCCTGTAGGAATAACTCCTACACTTGGAGCGAAAGGTCTCACGGTAATATACGTAGTATCATAACTTGTTTCAGTATTGTGAGTGGCAGCAATCACAAATGTAGTTTTACCCAATCCCAAATCACTTCCTGCTACTTTAACGGAAAGCGAAGAGTCATTGAGAAGCTGTAAATACTGTACACCATTTTTATAGAGTGTAAGTGTACTTGCAGAGGAAGAGCTTGCGGCAATTGTAACTGAATCGGTGGTTTTGATTACAACTGGTATTGATGGAGAATTGAACAACACCGAAAAGCCACCTGAACTTAAATCGGCAAAAATATCCGACCCATCTGTTGCACGCCCCACTTTGGTTCCGTCCACATTACGAAAAACGAAAGCAAGTTTTAAAGCCGTTTCATTTGTTGGCAATCCGTAAAAGGATTTGATATGATAACGAAGGGTAAATTTATTATTACCGATGCTGGTCATTTTTACTTTGGCATCATCCGTTCCCCAGTTACCTTGAACATATTTCCAATCGGTAGGTGATGTACTCTTGTTGGTGATTACTCCGGTGTGAGCATATACAGTAGTTACTCCGGTTAGCGCTGCATTTCCTTGTGTGGCATCAAAGGTTACCGTTACCGAATCATTCTGACTAACGAAAGCAGGAGTGAGTGATACCACTTGTGCTTGTGTGTAAGAAGTACACAATATAAACAGGGTGCTGATGAATCCTAATGTTTTGTTTACGGTCATGTATGAAATAGTCGTGGGGATATCACTTCAATATGCGAGTTAAAAAAAAGTTAGTGTATTTCCTACACTTATTTGTTTTTTATAAAAATTTTGCTTTACATTCGAATTACAATTCAATACTTAATTACTATGAAAAAATTATTACTATCAATGTTGGCTCTCGCGGTACTTGGTTCTGCGGAGGCGCGAAGAGTGAAAATCCAGGTAGATATGACCGGGAAAACAATTAGTGCGAATGGTCTTCATGTAGCGGGTAACTTTCAGGCAAGCGCGGGTGTTGCCGGAGGAGACTGGCAACCGGGAGCAACCACTCTCACAAATGGCGGTAGTGGAAATATCTATTCCGTTATTGTAAACATTCCTGCGGGGAAAATGTATGAGTATAAATTTATCAATGATAATAACTGGGGTGCGGGAGAGGAAGCGATTCCTGCTATTTCACAAGTAGGCTCTGTTGCAAATGGCGGATCAAATGGAAACCGTTGGATGTATATTGACTCTTTAAATACAACCGATACCGTTATGGTTACACTTCCGGCAGTTATGTTTGCAGGAGATGCTCCTACTGGTAAATCAGCATTACGTTTTGCAGTTGATTTACAAAATGAAGCATCGGTTAGCGCATTAGGTGTTCACATCGCAGGTAACTTTCAAGGTGCGAATGGCGCTTCCGGAGATTGGAAACCCAATGAGAGTCGATTGATAAATTTATTTACGAACAATAAAGTATTTGAATTTATAGCTTATGTTGATGTAGCGGCAGGTGTTGAATGGAAATATTTGAATGGCAATGATTGGCCGCAAAGTGAAGGTGTGCCATCAACTTGTCAGGTAAATGGTAATCGTGGATACACTGCAACCGCAACATCTGTGGCATTAGCAAAAGTATGTTTTGGTTCTTGTATTGCCTGTCCAACTGCACCGATTCCAAGTTATAAATTGATGTTTCAGGTTGATATGACCAATACGGATTGTGACGGTGGATATGATTCAATTACCGTTGCAGGAGCAGGTGCCCGTTTAACAGCATTTGGTTCAGGTTTAAAAATGGCTCCGGTTGGAATAACTAAAATATTCGCATTAACAGTTGATTCATTGGATTCAGGTGAAGTAGAATTCAAATTCCGTTTTCACAAAAATGGCAATACCAACTGGGAAGGTGGAAGCAACAGATTGTTTGCACACAAAGCAATTGATACTGTAGGGTTAACTTGTTTCGGTTCACGTGCGCTCGGTGCTTGTCCAAGCAAACCGGCTCCTTCTTCTATTACATTTAAAGTAGATATTACCGATACCATTCCTGGTGTATTGTTTGTAATGGGAACATTCCAAACTCCGAACTGGCAACCGGGCGCGTTACGCATGGCTCCTGTTACTGGACAACCGGGTATATTCAGTGTAACCGTTAACAATGTTTGTCCGGGTATTTTCAACTATAAATTTGTGAATGCATACAATGCTGATTCATCAGACACCAAATGGGAGGAAAAATTTGTAGGAGTTACAGATTCATCATGTATTGAACCAAGTGGTGTGGGAGGATTTAACAGAAAATATACCAGAACCAGCGCAGCTCCGGTAACTTTATCCTTTAAATTTAATTCATGTACTCCGGGTTCAAATGTAGGTATAAGTGAAGTAGCATTAAGTGCAGGCTTCAAACTATTCCCTAATCCCGCTGAATCATATACCATGGTTGAGTTTAATGATAAAGCCATGTCTCATGAAATTGTGGTAATGGATATTGCAGGTAAAGTGATCCAATCGTTCAATAACTACAGACAAAACACATTGCTTATTAATACAGATGATATGAGCAAAGGTGTATATTTTATTAAAGCTTCAAATACACGTAATGAGTCGGTAACATCAAAACTTATCGTGCGTTAATTACGGTTAATTGATAGTAGACAAAAGAGCCTCCTTGCGGGGCTCTTTGTTTTTTATAGAAGGCTTAGAAATGTCTCAGTCTATTTAAATGCATAACAAATGAGAATCATTATTATATGTTTACTGCTTTCGGTAGGTGCATTTGCGCAGCCAACAGAAGTATTTCCGCCCAACTGGTTTGTTGGATTGCAGGATACCTCGCTTCAACTCATCATTAAACAAAAAGATATTGGTTTGCACTTTAATGCAGCCACTATCAGTGCAAGTGGTGTTAAGGTTTCGGCATTTCATCCTACCGCGCACAAGGATTATATTTTGCTGGATGTGGTAGTAGGGAGACAAGCGAAAGCAGGAGCTATTGCGATTCAGTTAAGCGGTGCCAAAAAACAAACGATTGCATACGATTTAAAACCAAAACAAGCTCATCCGATTGCGCTCGAAGGAACGGATATGGTATACCTGATTATGCCCGACCGATTTGCAAATGGCAATCCGGCTAATGATGTGAAAAAAGGAATGCGGGAACAGGCACATAACAGAGACTCTGCATTTGAGCGACATGGTGGAGACCTGCAAGGCATCACTGAGCATTTGGATTATATTCAAAACCTGGGAGCTACTACTTTGTGGCTCACTCCGTTTCAGGAGAATGATGAAGCATCCCAATCTTATCATGGGTATGCCATTACCAATCATTATAAAGTTGATCCGCGTTACGGAACCTTAGCTGAATATACAACGTTACGCACAGAGGCAAAGAAAAGAAACATGAAGTGGGTGTTAGATCTTGTGTTTAATCATATTGGTGACGGACATTGGTTGTATACCGACAATCCGTTTTCGGAGGCTATACACACCTTTAATCAATACACAAAGACAAACTATCGTGCCAATACATTAATGGACCCATATGCGTCTAAAAACGACCAAAAAATATTTACCGAAGGATGGTTTGACCGCCATATGCCCGACCTGAACAATGATGATCCAATCCTTGCGCGCTATATGATTCAGAATACCATTTGGTGGATTGAAACATCACAGGCGGATGGTATACGGATTGATACCTATTCCTATCCCGAGCAGGAGTTTATGCAACGCTGGTATCAAACCATTATCCGCGAGTATCCTCAACTGAGTGTGTTTGGTGAGGTATGGGAACACGCAGTACCGCTGCAATCCTATTTTGTTCCTAAGGAAAAATCGCGTACTGAAAATATGCAGAACGTTCTCGATTTTCAGTTTTGTTTTACCATTGATGATGTGGTGAACCAACCAAACGGATGGACGGAAGGCGTTTCGAAATTGTATTACACGTTATCTCAGGATTACGTATACAGTGATCCGTATCATCACATCATCTTTCTGGATAACCATGATCTGGACCGTTTCTATTCTACTGTTAATTACGATTTAAAAAAGATGAAAGCGGCATTGGGTATTTTGTTTACCATGAGAGGCATTCCATCCATGTTTTATGGAACAGAGCTATTGATGCGCAAAAAAGGTTCGCATGGTTTGATTAGGGAAGATATGCAGGGTGGGTGGAAAAATGACTCCTTAAATAAGTTTACGGAACAAGGCCGCACTACCGAGGAGAAAGAAGTATGGAACTATATTCAAACGCTCACCCAATGGCGAAAAAGTAACACTGCCTTCAATGGAAAAATGATGCAGTTTGTGCCTGAGGATGGTGTGTACGTGTATTTCAGGTATTCGACAACAGACAAGGTAATGGTTGTATACAACAGCAACAAGGATGAAAAGAATGTTTCGCTTAAACGTTTTGAAGAGATGTTGAAAGGAAGCAGTGTCAAAAAAAATATTATGAAAGGAACAACATCATCGCTGGAACAAAGGTTATTGGTAGCTCCGGGAGAACTATTGATCCTGGAATTGCGTTAACCTAAAAATTTTTGCAAAATACATTATAGTCTTTTTTCATTTGCTGCGTCAGCATTTTAACAACCTGTTCAAACCATTTTTCGGGCAGTTGCTGCAAAGAAGCCAGAAGTGCGTGAGCAATGTCTTCATTACTCGCGTGGATATTGGCTAATTCAAATCCCATGGCAAACAGTATTTTTTCTTCTTTGCGCGATTTGGGCAAATCCTTTAGTTCAATGCGGGAATGATCGGGTGACAATTTTTTGATTTGCCATCCACCTTGAAAAGTAAGAAATAAGGAGCTGTTTCTGACGGCTTTTTGTTGAATCATTTCATGATAGAAATGTGTATTCGGATGAGTATGATACACCCAGGCACAGGCTGAAGGAACTGTGGCCTTTGCTTCTCTGCAAATATAACCTCCATTATATTCGGCAATAGCAATATACCTTGGACGGCCAAGACTACCTAGGCCTGCTATACGTTCTAAGAAGACAGGTGGTGATGAAAGGGACGGAAAGTTTTTCGTGAGCAGTTGTTGTATTTCTTCAGGAGGGTGAACTACGTTATTGGTGAATAGACGCTCCCAAAATATTTTGGGATTATGCAGTTTGCGTGTAGCAATTTTACGGAGCCAGGTATGGTGTTCTTCCAACACAAATGGTTTTGTACCCGAAGTAAGCGCATATTGGTATCCATCTAGGAGGGCCTTGTTGGCTGCTCCATGCTTCATGCGAATCATATCCGATTCAATGCCAAGATGGACACTGCACGCTAAACGAACCAAATCATGCATGAAGGGTAATTCGTAAGCTTCATCAAAGTCATTGATACCCCACACCAATCGGGCTTCCGCATCACGCCATGTTCCGAAATTTTCATAATGAATATCGGCAACCGAAAGTGCTTTTGGGAATAACGGATAATGTACCTCCTGCTCTGCCCAGAGTTGGGCCCAATGGTAAAAACTACCTCTAAAAAAATTAAAGGCACACTCTTTCATGCGTTCATGCTTTAGTGAAAGCCGCTTTGAATTAATGTTCGTTTGCTTACCCATCCAGTCCTCGTAGAGGGTTGTCGATTTTTTTATATCCATTGAGTGATATTTATACTAATTTAGCATTCTACCAAATTACATAAAAGATAGTTCGATGCATATTAACTTTTTAATGGAAGAACAAGATGTTTCCAAACTTATTGTTTCGGCAATAGTGGGAGCATCTATTGGTTTGGAAAGAGAGTACAGGGGTAAACCTGCGGGCTTTAAAACCATGATGCTAATCTGCCTTGGTTCAACTTTATTTACTATCTTCTCTATTAAACTGGGAACAGACTCCAGCCATGACAGGATTGCGGCAAACATTATCACAGGTATTGGTTTTATTGGCGCTGGTGCGATTTTTAAAGATCGCGAAAACATGGTGAGTGGGTTAACAACTGCTACCATTATCTGGATTATTTCTGCCATCGGAATGGGCATTGGGAGTGGTGAAATGTTATTTTCTGTTATTACGGCAGCAATGGTGTTGTTGTTAATGTTGCTTTCTCCTTTGTTGGAAAAAAGGGTGGCAGCCATGCACAAGGTAAGAACGGTAAACATAACGTTTACCCAAACCACAAAACTGGATGAAATTGCAAAGAAGGCAACTTCATTCGGGTTGAAACCACAAAAAATTAAATGGGCAAAAAATCACAACAGCGTTATATATAGTTGCAACTTATCGGGAAATGAGGCCACATTAAACAGGTTCTTTCAATCCCTGATGGATGATCCCGCAGTTGAAAAAGTGGAGATGTAATGGACTTAAGCTTTCGAAACCCGGATATCTGTACTGTCCTGCACATACAACATTGACACCGCACCACATACCATCAGGATTCCGGCCAGTACAATAGCATACATGGCATTATTACCATAAATATTTTTCACTATGGGTCCTCCTACAACACCGTTCACAATTTGAGGGATGGTAATAAAGAAGTTAAAAATTCCCATGTACACACCCATTTTTCCCGAGGGAATGCTACCTGCTAAAATTGCATAAGGCATTGACAGAATAGAAGCCCATGCAAGTCCCACACCCAACATCGAAAGAATGAGATCACCTTTATCATTGGCAAAATACATGGATATCAATCCCAATCCTCCGGCCAATAATGAAAGAGAATGTGTTTTTTTGCGCCCAATTTTTCGAGCAATGGCAGGAAGCAATAATGCGTACAAAGCGCTTACACCATTATATACCCCGAAGATAATTCCGGTCCAACTTTGTGCATCTCTGAATGCATCACTGCTGGTATCATCAATGGATAGCTGAAACACATGATGTGCTATGGCGGGTGTGGTAAATACCCACATACTGAATAAGGCAAACCAACTGAAGAATTGCACCAATCCTAACTGGCGCATGGTTGACGGCATATTTTTAAAATCCTTAAACACTTGCGTAATGGAGGCTTCAGTTTCATCTGCTTTGCCATGATATTCGGCATATTCGGCAGGAGGATATTCTTTTGAAAATAGAACCGTTATCAAAATGGTTATAAGAAAAATAAAAGCACCAATGTAAAAGGAATAGATAACATTGTTAGCTACTTGTCCCGCGGGTGCAGAAGAGGAAACGTGAAAGTAATTATCCAGAACATACGGAAGCCAGGAACCGGCAACAGCGCCCACACCAATCAAAAAAGTTTGTACACTGAATCCCAGTGTCCGCTGTGTGTCGGGTAAGTTATCGGCTACCAGTGCACGAAACGGTTCCATTGCCACATTGATGCTTGCATCCATCATCATCAGCATTCCGGCACCGATCAGCAAAGCAGATTTAGCTTGAAAAAGACCGGTTGAATTGGGAAGCAAAACAAGTGCAATGCAACACAAAAGTGTTCCAATTAAAAAGAAAGGTTTTCTCCTGCCCAAACGATTCCAGGTGCGATCGCTATAATACCCTATAATAGGTTGAACAATCATGCCGGTGAGGGGAGCCACTAACCAAAACCAGGAGAGTTGCTCAACATGTGCTCCATAGTTTTGAAGAATGCCGCTTGCATTTCCATTTTGCAAAGCAAAACCAAACTGAATGCCCATGAATCCAAAGCTCATGGTGAAAATTTGGGAAATGCTGAGTGAAGGTTTTTGTTTGAAGGCCATGTGGGGTATGTATTAGTTTTTGTAATTAATCCATACCGAATGAGCCGGTATGGTCATGATTTTTTTTGGATCGATAATCACTTTGTGTGAATAGATATTTTTACCACCCTTGTGATTCCAATTGATTGGTTTGAGCTTATAGGAAGTGTTTCCAAAGTTAATTAGCACAGTTACTTCTGCCGCTCCATTTTTGCGTGTAAAGGCATATACATGGTTGGATATTGTAGTGTCCTTTACGGTCCATTCCAATTCTGTAAAAGATGTTTCAGGAGTATTCCATAGAGCCTTGTTTTGGTGTTTGAGTTGTGTCATATCTCGATACCATCCATAGCGGGATGTATCTTTCCATTCTTTATCCAGAATCGGGTCTTTTTCAAAAAACGATAAACGCCTGTTGAGTCCTGCTTCTTCACCGGAATAGATCAATGGAAAACTTTGGGGCAATGTGTAACACAATGCAGAATAAAGCTTCCAATCATTACCATATTTTTCTGTGACGGTTCCGTTCCAACTGTTTTCATCATGGTTAGTAATAAAAAACAATTTGAGCATGTGCGAAGGGAATTTCGTATAGTTATCTTTCATCTCTTTACGAAAATCAATCAGCGATTTTTTCTGCTTCGCCATGTCTTGTGTTACACCCATAAAATTCCAACCATAGGCAGCATCAAAAGCGGTGTTGAAATAATTGCCGGGGGTGGACGTGATGTCAGTATTCCATTCCATTTCGGCCAGCATAAACATTGGTTTTAATTGTTCCAGTCTGTTTCTGTTCTCTTCCCAAAATTCCAACGGCACCAAAAAGGCAACATCGCAACGAAAACCATCGATGTCAAATTCTCTTACCCAATATTGCATTTCATCCGTCATGGCATTGCGCATTTCAGGATGGGCATAATTAAGCTTGGCTACATCACTCCAATCGTATTGCGTTTGAATGTCACCGTTATCATTTTTTACATACCAATCAGGATGAAGTTTAATCCACTCGTGATCCCAAGCCGTATGGTTAGCAACCCAATCAATAATTACCTTCATGCCTTTTTGGTGAGCGGCATTCACAAGATTTCTGAAATCTTCGTGCGTTCCATAACTTGGGTCAATGCCCCGGTAATCTTTCACGCTGTAATAACTGCCCATTCCTCCTTTTCTTTTTTCTTCGCCAATAGGATGAACAGGCATGATCCATAGAACATCCACTCCCAAATTCTTAAGACGAGGGATACTTTGGGTTACCGAATTAAAATCTCCTTTCTGTGAGTATTGTCTGACATTTACTTCGTATATCACCGCATTTTTGCTCCATGTTTTAGAGTCCCGGGTTTGTGCAATGGTATTGAGAGTAAGTGCAAAACAAGCTAATAAAAATCCAGAATATTTATTCATATATAAGTCGTTAGTGTAAGGTGAAAATTTCTACATCATCGGCATTCAATTGCAAGTCGATAGTGTTATTGGTTTGTGAAAAGGCATGGTTAAACAAAGGGATCCATTTCTGTGAAGCTGAAGTAGGTAATGAAAGGGCACCTCCATTCTTGGAAAATACCACCACCACTTTTTGTCCGAAATAGTTGCGCTCATAAGCAAAAAATTGCTTACCGGCATCAATCGATTTGAACTCTCCGTACAACAAGGCCATGTTGCTTTTGCGCAATGCTGTTAGTTTTTTTATGTTGTCAATAAGATTCTGTTGTTGTGTAGTGTAGGATTCAAATTGCATCATGCGCCTGTTATCAGGATCATTCCCTCCGGGCATGGCATATTCATCTCCATAATAAATGACAGGCACTCCGGGTATGGTCATGTTAAGGGCCATCAACTGCAACATTCGGGTGTATCCTTTTTCGCTGGCATTTTGAATATCTCTGGTCCATCCTGCAAGTTTGGTATCTTCATTTCCTTTCACACTTCCATCAGCCAGTGAGGCAAAACGTGGACGGTCCTGATTCCCCGATATATTCCCCATCAAATGATGCCATCCATAGTAGTCGAAACTTTCAAACAATGAGCGGTGTAAACCTGACCACAATTGTGCTTGTTCATCATCACTGCTATTACTGGCAAAGGCACCAACGGCTGCATCGTATAGATTAAAGTCAAATTGTGCATCCATTTGCCCACTGTTTACATAGGAACCAATCAGTTCCGGACTACCATATGTTTCACCAATTTGATAAAAAGTATTGTTGACTTTGTTTGATTTTTCAAGTTTGATTTTTTGGGTAAGCAATCTCCAAAAATCCTCCGGAACATGTTTGCTGGCATCATGGCGGAAACCATCCAAGTCAAAGTTCTTTACCCAATACATCACACTATCCGCAACCACTTCTCTTACTTCTTTGCGCTGCAGATCGAGCGTTGGAAGAAAGGTGTCAAACCAGGTGGTGAGCCGGTGGTCATCCCAACGCTCAGTATTCATGCTACCATCCGGAAGAATAAGAGGTGTGGCCCAGTCAGGGTGTTTTAGGTATAAGGGATGATCAGTATGAACGTGATGTGCTACAAAATCTAATACCACATTCATGTTTTTGGAATGGGCATCTTTGATAACAGTTGCAAATAGTGGGTTGCTACCAAAACGTTCATCCACCTTAGAATAAGAAGTGGGCCAATAACCATGGTAGGCAGAAAACTTTGTAGAGACCTGCTTGTTCCAAAATCCCCATGCTCCGCTCGGGTTCTGAGAGATGGGAGAGAGCCATAGGGTATTGGTTCCGAGTTGCGCAAAAAAATCTTCATTCACTTTTTGCTGCACACCTTTTAAGTCTCCTCCCAAGTATTGTGCTTTTGGTAAAACACTGTCCAATGGTTTAGGGTCATTATTACGATCACCATTTTGGAAACGATCCACCATCAAAAAATACATGATCTGTGTATGTAAATCTTTTCGGGAAAGTGAATCCGGTTGTTGAATGACCGCACCTCTATTCAGGGGAATGAACAGATCATTACCTGTTTTAAAAGCATTGCACACATAGACCCGAATAACGGAACGGTTTTGCGAATAGGCTTCTTTGGGAATAGACAGTTGAATAAGCCCTGAAAGACTTACCTGTTCTTTAGCAATGAGCTTATTATTTAAATAGGCTAAATAAAATGTACTGTTCGAGGCACGTAAAAATATATGTTGTTTATCCGATTGCAATGTTTGCAGGGAAGGGGCAACAGCATCGGGTGCTCCAACTTTCAGAAGGGCGTTTGTACCACCCATTCCATTGCTTACAATGGTGGCATTGGTTGGATTCTCTTCTTTTCCGTTTACCACTAATTTATATTGCTGGAATCCCTCATTGGCATGCACACCACCAAGCTGCCAGGTTTTGGTGGGAACCGGACCAACAGGTTTGAGCAATGTGCTATCTGTTAACCAAGCATTGAAGCTACCTTTAATGCGCACATCACTTGCAGGAGCTGCCAGTTCAATACGGGCACTTGCCAGCAGTTTGCGTACGTTACGACAAGGAATATCAACTACACCTTTGGTAGTATGGAAACGAATATTGGCGAGTGGAACAGTGAGTTTTCCTTTGAGGATATAGTTAGTTGGATTTTCCGACACTAAGATTAATCCTGCAGGCCATTCCACTTTTTGAACGGGTGTGCCAAATGGAAAATAATCGCTCTTTACAATAATCGTTTGTTTGGGTTGTAACTGGATGGGAGAAGCGAGGCCAACAGTTACTTGTTGTCCAACTACTATGAGTGCGTTGCAAATGATGATTAGGGTAAAAAGTAAACGCATGTTATTGTTAGTTTAAGGTTGCATGATGCAGGATATGTGCCGCCTGTTCCTCGGTTACTTTATAGGAAGTATTGTTTACCGTTACATCAATAGTATCACCACTGAGCAGCTCAATAAACATTTCTTGTTTGTTGATTACTACTTTTACAACACGTCCCCTGAAACGAATGTTAAAGGCAAACGATTCCCATTGTGTTGGAATCATAGGAGCAAAATGAAGTTTGCCATCGATCACACGCATACCTCCAAACCCTTGCACCACACTCATCCAGGTGCCGGCCATACTGGTAATGTGCAAGCCTTCGTGTGCTTCGTGGTTATAATCATCCAAATCCAAACGTGAAGTGCGCAAGTACATTTCGTAGGCTTTGTTTTCGTATCCTAATCTTGCTGCCAAAATGGAATGCACGCAGGGCGACAATGAACTTTCATGTACCGTTCGCGGTTCATAATAATCGAAATTGTTCTTTAGTGTTTGCAAATCGAAATGGTCTTCAAAGAAATAGAGACCTTGCAATACATCTGCTTGTTTGATGAAACAGGAACGTAAGATCCTGTCCCAGCTCCATTTTTGATTAATGGGTCTTTCCTTGGGATCCAGATTGGCAACAAGAATTTGTTCTTTATCCAGGTATCCTTCTTGCTGTAGGAAAATGTTAAGTTCTTCGCTTTGCGGGTAGAACATATTATCGCAAATATGTTTCCACTCCTTTAACTCTTCCGCTTCATTCAGTCGGGTTTTAATCACCAATGCTTCATACGCTTTTTCGTAGTGTTCTTTTACTTCACCAATAGCCTTGGTTGCATACTGCATGCACCAGCAAGCAAGGTAGTTGGTGTACCAATTGTTGTTTACGTTGTTTTCGTATTCATTAGGACCGGTAACACCATGCATCACATATTGTTTGCGGTGTTCACTCCAATGCACACGTTGCGCCCAAAAACGTGCTATACCAATCAAAACTTCCGAGCCACCTTCCCACAAATAGGAAGCATCTCCGGTATAGTTGATGTAATTGTAAATAGCATAGGCAACGGCTCCATTTCGGTGAATTTCTTCAAACGTAATTTCCCATTCATTGTGGCACTCTTCACCGTTCATGGTCACCATAGGATATAATGCTGCTCCGTTTTTGAACCCTAGTTTCTCAGCATTTTCAATTGCTTTGGGCAAGTGGTTGTATCTGTATTGGAGGAGTTGTCTTGCAACTTTTTGGTGGTTTGTTCCTAAGTAAAAAGGGATGCAATACGCTTCGGTATCCCAATAGGTTGACCCTCCGTACTTCTCTCCGGTAAATCCTTTTGGTCCTATATTCAGGCGGTGATCGCGACCTGTATATGTTTGGTTGAGTTGTAAAATATTAAAACGAATGGCTTGTTGTGCAGCCGGATCTCCTGTAATCTGCACATCACATTGTTCCCACAATTGTTCCCAGTCAACAGCATGTTCGCTGCGTAATTGGTCATATCCTTTTGCGATGGCAATATCAAGCTTGGTATTGCATGCATCCTTCAATTGCGCATCCGAATAATTCATGCTCGAAACCACGCTCACATATTTTTGTACTTCAAACAGTTCATTTTCATTTAAGGCGGTGGCAACCGAAAAAGAAACGTATTTTTCTTTTTTGATTGCAGTAGGAACCAGTTTAAAAATGTCACCGTTCTTTTTGTATGTGCTTGTAAACCCTTGATAGACCTCAAACCCAAGTTTTTTTGTACGCACACCTAAAAAGGCTCGCTCACCTTTAACGATTTCTTCAATACTGTCCCAAAACACTTCATTATAATTGGAATCTTTGTTTTTAACATTTGCATTAATACTTGTTGTGCAAGTGATAGTGTCATTAAAATTGAGTGCTTTTACAGCATACCGGATGCATCCGAGTTCATCATCCACGCGACTCACAAAACGTTCAACGTTTACCTCTATTTCTTTTCCCGAAGGAAAAATGGCAATGAATGTACGGGAGAGCAATGAATGGTGCATATCAAGCTTGCGTTCAAATTTGCGCACTTTGCATACATTTAGATCAAGGCGCTCTGAGCCAATTTGGATATCGACACCGAGCCAATTCGGGCTGTTCAGTACCTTGGCAAAATATTCGGGGTATCCGTTTTTCCACCAACCCACTCTGGTTTTATCGGGGTAATATACTCCGGCTATATAACTTCCTTCCAATGATTGTCCACTGTAATACTCTTCAAACATGGCGCGCTGGCCCATCTTTCCGTTGCCAATGCTAAATATACTCTCACTCGACTCGTGCATCGAAGGATCAAAGCCTTCTTCTATAATATTCCACTCGTCAACTTTGTAATACTGCTTCATGATGCTTTGTTAGTATTTTTCAAAAAAGGTAATGTTATAAATTGGGTGTAGGTAAGTTTTTCCAATGAAGGGATCACGGCATGTGCTGCTCCAAGTATATTCTTATCACCTAATCCTATAGCATAAAAACCACCGGCCAATGCAGCTGATATACCACTCAATGCATCTTCAAATACAACAGTTTCAATTGGCAGCACATGGAGTTGTGCTGCTCCTGTTAAAAACACTTCGGGGTGCGGTTTGGAATGGGTTACATGACGACCATCCACTACGGTATCAAAAAAGGGTGCGATACCTGTTTTGTCTAAAATCATTTGGGCATTTTTACTGGATGAACCAAGACCAATTTTAATTCTATGTGCTTTGAGTTGGGTTAAAAAATTCCAAACATTAGGAAGCAATTCATCGGGATGCATAGTAGCAACAAGTTCAAGGTACCATGTGTTTTTGGTATCCATCAAATTTTTCTTCTTCTCTTCACTCAGCATTATACTTCCCTTGTGTAAAATGTATTCCAACGACTCTGCACGGCTAACACCTTTGAGTTGTTCATTATCATGCTCGGTAAAATCAACTTCTAAACTTTCGGCCAGACGTTTCCATGCTATGAAATGATATTTGGCGGTGTCGACCAACACGCCATCAAGATCAAAAAGACAAGCTTTTATAGGATTATGCATTTTGTTTGGCAAACAAATATTTTACATGGTAATCTACCAGATGTTCAACCGGATGTTTAATGATACTGGTAATGTTAACGTTCAGGTCTTTTGCCGCTTCCTTCAGTATATCACTGAAATGATAAGCAACGGATCCGACAAAGTGAACGGGTGTATTTTGATAATCACGGAAACAACAAACATGGTTTTCCAAAAAGAGTTTCATACCCTCATACACTATTTCGTGGAAATATGGATGCGATTGGTGTTTGCTTATAAAGGGTGTAAAGCTGGCCAGATATACATTGGCATGTGGCTTTTGGTATACATTTTCAAAAATAATGGCTTTTGATAAAATGTATGAATCTTCAAAATCATCTGCAATCTCCTGAGGTAGCTTTTTGTATAAATAATCTGTGAGAAGGCGTTTACCTAAGTAGCTTCCGCTTCCTTCATCTCCCAAAATATAGGCAAGGGCAGGCACTTCTTCATACAAACCCTGTCCGTCAAAATAGCATGAATTGGAACCGGTACCGATAATACAACTGATACAGGGCTTACCCTGATAGGTTGAATAAGCCGCTGCAACAAGGTCGTGATCCACGTGAATACTTGCCTTATCAAATACAATCATGAGTCCGTGGGCCACAATTTGTTTATAATGGTCACTGGAACAACCGGCTCCGTAAAAAAAGACTTCATTCACAGCAGGAGCAAAGGAGCTTAGCTCGGCATTTTTACGGATCTCTTTCCCTATAAATTCAGAAGTATGAAAAAACGGGTTAAAGCCCATCGTATCGAATGTTGCGGATATTTTGCCCGCCTCATTCACCAAAGCCCAATTGGCTTTTGTTGATCCACTTTCTACAACAAGTTTCATTCTGTGGGTGTTAGGTATATGTATATTAAATCCATTTACGCATATTGCATATATTCAAATATAAGAATTTGACTTAATGTACAAAGTACAATTAGTCCCTTTTTTTATTTGAACACATTTTTATAATATCGCAGGTAGGTTTAACAGTCATTTACGCTGCAGGAATCCATACCCATTAACACATGAAAAGCACCTCATTTAAAAACCACATCTCTGTTGACTGTGTCATTTTCGGCTACAATGAAGAAGAAGATAAGCTGGAAGTTTTGCTCATTGAACAGAAGGAGCCATCACAAAACTCGACTCATCCTTATGTTCCCCAATTTGCCTTACCGGGCGATCTGGTGAATGAAGAGGAGAGTTTGGATGATGCAGCGGTGCGCGTACTAAAAGAGTTAACCCATGTTGAAGGATTGCACCTGCGTCAGTTCTTCTCGTTTGGTGACCCTATGCGTGTGAAACAGGAAAAGGATATTGAATGGTTGAAGTTCTACCGCTCTGACCCTGATGCCCGTGTAATCACTGTTTCCTATTATACACTGGTACGCAAGGAAATAATCAATCCCGAACCGGGTTCATTTGCAAAGAATGTGGTTTGGAGAAACATCAAGCGTGTACCACCATTGGCATTTGACCATAATCAGATTGTGAAAAAGGCAACGGAAGATATCCGTGACCGTATTTATCAAAACCATATTGCCTATCAATTACTCCCTAAAAAATTCACGTTGCGTCAATTGCAAAACTTATATGAAGTAGTGTTAAACACTGAATTTGATAAGCGTAATTTTGTAAAACGTATTAAAAAGGACGAAGAGTTAATACCACTTGACGAAAAGCAAAAAGGAGTGATGCACAAACCTGCGCAGTTGTATTCGTTTAAAATGAAGAAGAAAAAGTAAACGTTTGCAGTTTACCGTTTATGGTTTGTTGTTTTCTGTTGAGTGTCACACCGCCCCGACAGCTATCGGGGTATTGAATTGGTGTATGTTTATCAGAACTGTTAGCGGCTTCGATGAACTCAAGACTGACAAACGCATTAACTTTATCAACCAATCACCTGTATTTAATTCATTCCGCTCCCGCTTTTTGGCGGGATTGCTCACTCCGCACTCCGCATTATCCTCCGCTCCACTTCTTAACAGCAACTACCATCTCACTTTGTTGTGCGTGTGTTTTATCTTTAGCATACCAGGTATGTAACTGCGTTTTAAACTCTGCATATGTTCCAACGGGATGTTGTTTGTATTCCAACACCATATCTTGTGCAGGTTTTGGACGAGGACCCCATTTGCCAATGGTGGTTAACGTTTCGGTTTCAAGGCAAATCAACATGGGAATAGCGCGACCACCATTGGTTAAGTATTGATCCATCAACTCAAGGTTTTCATCGCGCAATACAAGCTTTAAATCAATTTTGCCTTTGGAAGCAATACAAATCGCGTGCATCAACGGAATGGTTTGAGCCGCATCGCCACACCAAGCTTCGGTAATCACTAAAAATGTCCAGCGTTTTTTTAAGTTATCCAAAGTTGATTGCAATGTATCGCTGAGTACAATGGTTTTATTCAAACGTTCCATGCGGTAAAAATTCAACCGTGTATATTCCACCAAATCGGCCGACTGATTGGGTCCTGTTGTTCTGTTTTCAGAAAGCAGGTCATGCATCAACGCCATGTAAGTGGTGTAGTTCATGGCCTTGGTTAAATAGGGTTCGAATGAAAAAACTTTTGTACTCATAGTTTACAAATGAAATGTGAAGTACGGAAATGGAAAGGGGATTCACAAATGAATTGTTGTCGAAAATGTGTCACACCGAGTTCATCGAGGTATCAGATGACTATTAGAATTTCTTTCGTCATTGGAGGGCTTCGGTGAACTCAGCCTGACAGAGTTTATACTAATCTCCCAATCGCATCAAATTTTTCAAATACGCTCTGTGTATGCGGAGCATCCTTGAGTTCGTGCGTAAGATCTTGCCCGGCCCAGTGTTCGTAGTGTTTCCCATTCCGCCACAAGCGACTTATGGAGACGTCATAAATAATGCCTTTGTAAGCAATCCAGATTTCCGGTTTGTCTTGCCCATTGCGGAGTGCCAATTGGGAGCGGGTATAAGCGGGGAGAGTGATGTCGTTCATGGTTTGGTCGGCTGTCCGTGGTGTATTAGGTAAAGCTTTCTTTTGGCCAAATATAAACAACCTCCTTCTTCTGTCTATTTTAATTCAGATCACTACCGGTTTTAATTTAGGGATAATTACCTCAACGGAACAGAAGATGAAAAAAAGCCCGCAAGAATTTATCCTTACGGGCTTTTAATCTTAAACTCTTACCTCCTAGTACGGATAGCTAACAAAGGACTATTTAACAATAGCCTTCTCAACCAAATACTCCGCAATTTGCACAGCGTTTGTAGCTGCTCCCTTTCGTAAATTATCAGCAACGATCCAAAGGTTTAAAGCATTGGTTTGTGATTCGTCTCTACGTATTCTGCCTACAAAAACATCGTCTTTCCCATTTGCATCAATCAATGGCATTGGATATTCAAAGTTGTCGGGGTTGTCCTTCAATGTAACACCATCTGTATTGCTCATCATCGATTTGATATCAGCAATCTCAAATGGTTTGCTGCATTCGATGTTCACACTTTCACTATGTCCGCCCATTACCGGTATGCGCACACACGTTGCTGTTACCAGAATGGAATCATCCCGCAAAATCTTTTTGGTTTCGTTCACCATTTTCATTTCTTCCTTGGTGTAGCCATTGTCCATAAATACATCAATTTGGGGAATTGCATTTTTATCAATCGGGAATTTATAGGCCATTTCACCTTGAACTCCGTTGCGTTCATTTTCCAGTTGTTGTACAGCTTTTACACCCGTACCTGTTACGCTTTGGTAAGTAGAAACCACCACACGTTTGATACCGTACGCCTTATGAATGGGGTTCAATACCAATACCATTTGAATGGTTGAACAATTTGGATTGGCAATGATTTTATCGTCAGCGGTTAAAGCATCGGCATTGATTTCGGGAACTACCAGTTTTTTAGTTGGATCCATGCGCCAGGCGGATGAATTGTCAATCACAAAAATTCCGGCTTCGGCAAATTTGGGTGCCCATTCTATAGAAGTAGAACCTCCTGCCGAGAACAGTGCAATATGCGGTTTAGCGGCTATGGCTTGTTCCATGCTGTGCACGCTGTATTCTTTACCTTTCCATGAAAGCTTCTTACCTACAGATTTTTCGGATGCTACGGGAATCAATTCAGTTACGGGGAAATTTCTTTCCGCCAGTACTTTTAACATCATGGTGCCAACAAGCCCTGTTGCACCTACTACAGCTACTTTCATGTATAAGGTTTAATGAGTGAGGCCGCAAAAGTAAACAATACATAAAAAACTTCTTGTAGTATTTTTACTGCAAAATAAAAGCAAGCTCGGCTGTTTCTTTTCCATTCACTACTACCACAATGCGATGGTCACCTTTATGGTGTTTGCGTGTAGTTAAATCAGCAAAGGCATGGGAACGGTTAATGGTGAGCGTTTGCTTGTGTTGCATGGCATATGTTCCAATCTGAAACACTTTGGGGTTTTGTTTTCCGTTGGCCTTTTGATAATAAATTTTGTATTCCAACCGCACATCATGTGGCTTTTTTTCGGTGAGTGTTACCGAAAAGGAATAATCGAATCGACCACCAATGGGTAATTTCTTTTTGCTGATGGAAAGCGCATCCACATCCACCTTGACTTTGTAATTAAGCCCAAAAGAGCTTAAAGCCTCGGTGTGTCCTTGTTTCAGCAATCCACGACTGGCATGTTTTATAATCCGGTCTGTTTCAGGAGAGATTCCTTTCCAGTTGTTTACAATCTTAAGTACACTATCTGCATGGTCTTTTGAAATATCGTTTAAACAGTTGGCAACACTTCTGCGAACGTATTCGCTTTCATCAGCCTTGAGCAATTCCAGAATAGGAAGAATGGCTGAAGGGTCTTTCTTAAATGAAGGTAATGCCATAGCCCAGGGTAAACGTGGACGAATGCCTTCACTGGCAAGCCTGCGCACATGGTGGTTTTTATGCGTGGCCCATTGAAGATGTTGTTTCACCATGCGCTTTTCGTATTTTATAATGAAAGGGCGAACAGCAAACTCACTGCTACTGTATTGGGTAAATTGTTCCAAAGCAGGAATGGAGATATCGGGTTCATCCACTCCGTACACTTCCACAAAATCCGGAAACAAAATGGCCACAAATCCGGTAAAATGATGCGCAATGGGAGAGAGTATTTCCATTTGTTTGGCATACGACATCGGCAAAAACTGATGGATACAATTCGTAATATGGCGCATACGTTGTTTCAGTTCGCGGTTGGGCCACTCCTTGTCAAAAACGGTTTGAGAAAATTTCTTTTTATCAAATGTTTTATACTGTTTTTGCAGCAAATCAGTCAGTTTTTGCAGTAGTTCCGGAGTATACAAGTTTTTAAGAGGTTCAGCCATTTTGATTTCGGTTGTGTGATTTGAGATTTCGGATTGATAAGGAATGTGAAAACAGGTATCGTGTTGTTGATTTATATAAATCCGAAATCAACAATCCGATATTCTTCTTCCTATTCAACTATCTTTTTCATTGCGGTCATAATACTCATCCAGTTTTCTTCTGAGTGTGTCTTTTGTGCTTCATCGGTACAATTCGTTTGAGTGATGCTCAATAGGGTTACGCCTTCGTGTTCTTTTAATTCATACGTTATTACATTGTAATTTTCGGGAACATCAGCCTTATCACTCATTGAACTTAAATAATTGTATTCAAATAAAAATGGAGGATTGGATTGCAGGATGATTCCTTTGTCTATATAAGTTTTGCCTTCCCATTCACCTTTAAACAGCAATGGGCTTCCTACTTTCCAGTCGGATTCGGCATTGGTACCAAAGAAATATTCTTTGAT
>JAZKGH010000230.1:0-5432 GCA_040386055.1 Bacteroidota bacterium | reverse complement strand
GTTGAAGAATGTCTTTAACAAGCTGTGTAGCTTCTGTCACCACTGCCTCATATTCTTTACTGCGGTGTGAAACTTCGATTAAGGATAACCCTGTTCCTGCAAAGTTTTGCAATGCTTCAACAGATGCATCGATAGCTGATTGAGGAAGGATAGCCGGTCCGGCCGAGAAATTATGGATTTTGCTCATAGTTAATTGGTTTTAAAAAGCAATGCGAAATAAATCTTTAAAAGCTGAAATCACCAATTATTCCATAAATTTGTTTCCAACATAAACGCAACCAACAAAGCCTGCTTATTGTCTATTCATTCAGTATGAACAAACAGTTTTTCATTTCCCTCACCATTCTTTTGATTTTCTCTACTCCTGCGTGGTCGCAAAGACGCATGAAACAAATGGATGCCGATAAACAGGCCAAGGAGGATGAAGCAAAATCATACGAAAAGAAACCCTTGTCAGAGAGGTTGGTATATGGTGGAAATTTTTGGCTGGGCTTCAGCAGCACATCAGCTCAGGTGTATGTGCAGCCATTGGTGGGCTACAAGGTTACCGATAACTTTCTTGCGGGTGGGGGATTCACTTATATCTATTGGAAGCAGGAGTATTTGCTCAGTAATAACCAAACGATCACTTTCAGTGATAATATATACGGCCCCAATTTTTTTGCCCGGCATACCATCTTTGGACCTCTGTTTGCACAAGCGGAATATCAACCGATGAATTTTACCTCACATAATTTGTTGAATGAAAGTAAAAGGATTTGGACCAATGCCTTTTATGTTGGAGGGGGCATTAATCAATCATTCGGCAAGAGCGGTTCAGGAGCATATATATTGTTATTATATGATGTGATCTGGAGGAACCGTGACCCCAATCCTGCCGCATTCGACAGGTCTTTCCGGCCTACACCCTTTGATATTCGTTTCGGACTATTCTTTTAAAAGAGTTGGTTAATGAATACCATAAATATCTTGGGTTTTAAAAACAAGGTAAATACAATACCATAGATGGCACCATATAAATGTGCATCATGATTGATATTGTCGGTGCTGTCTTTTTTACCCATGTAATAGGAGTATCCTAAATATATTGCTCCCAGTAAAATTCCCGGCAATCCAATGATTCCATATAAATAGATGTTTCTGAACGGATCAAATAAAATAGAAGTAAACACAACTGCTGAAACAGCACCTGAGGCCCCCAACGAGCGATAGCTTGGATCTTCCTGATGCTTGGAATAAGTAGAAACATTAGCTGCAAAAATGGATGAAACATACAGAAGTAAATAGATAATCCAGGCATGTTGGCCGAACGCATAACTGTAATAAATCTCCACTGCGTTGCCAAATGAATACAATACGAACATATTGACAAACAGGTGAAAAAAATCGCCATGCAACAACCCGCAAGTCACATAGCGGTACCATTGCCTATGGTGTTTCATCATATAGGGTGAAAATACAAAACGGTCAATTACTTCAGGTTTGGCAAATGCGGCTAAACTTACGATGCAGGTAATAATGATAATATATAAGGTCATGCGTATACTTGTGAGCAGCAAATATGATTAAAGTTGGCATTTTATCCGATACGCATGGATTTATTCCACCGGCATTGTTCTCTTTTTTTGAGCAATGTGATGAAATATGGCATGCGGGCGATTGGGGAGATATGGAAACATACAGGCAACTCATTGCATTTAAAAAATTAAGAACTGTTTGGGGAAACATTGATGGTAGGGAATTACGTATGGAAATGCCCGAAATCAACCGCTTTAAGATTGAGGACCTCGAGGTGTGTATGTTGCATATAGGAGGTTACCCCGATAAATACAGTCCGCAATTTAGAAAGGAGTTGGCCAAAGGCAAACCCGATCTTATGATCTGCGGCCATTCACATATCCTCAAAGTGATGAGGGACAAAAAGTTAGAGATGATGCATTTTAACCCCGGTGCTGCGGGAATAAAGGGTTTTCATCAGGTGTGCACTGCATTGCGGTTAAAGATTGAGGGCAAAAGAATGTTTGACCTAGAAGTATGGGAAGTTCCAAGAAATCAATTGTTAGTGCAACCAATTAAATAATCCAGTTGTCTTAACTAAAAAAAGTATTATTTTTCGCCTTTTAAAAATCAAACAAATAAAGGTGATCAGTATTCATATGAGCTGATTATGATTTGAATAAGTCAATTAAACTACATACATATATGAAAAGATTTCTATTGAGTGTAACCGTTTTATTATCGGGATTTGTAGGTTTTGCTCAGCAAAATGCCTGCGGTACAGATGAACATTACAAACAAACTGCTACCGAAAATGCAGCTTTAGCGGAGCAAAGAGCGCAGTTTAACAAAGCTTTCATGGAGGCCATGAAGACCTATAATCCAAATGATTACAAAGTTCAAAAAGGATTGGGTAAAGCTTCACCCCCTAAATACATTATTCCGGTTGTAGTGCATGTTTTCCATCAAAACGGATCGGAGAATATTTCTGACGCACAAATCAAGAGTGAAATTGCCCAGTTGAACAAAAGTTTCAGCAGAACCAATAGTGATACCGGTAATGTGCGCCCTTTTTTCAAAGACATCGCTGCTGATGCTCAAATTGAATTCAGATTAGCTAAAAAAGACCCTCAGGGTAATTGCACCAATGGTATTGTGAGAGTTTATTCTCCAATGACAATGAAAGCTAATGATGAGTTGAAAAAGACCAGTGTTTGGGATACCAAAAGATATTACAACATGTGGGTTGTAAACTCTATTAATAGAGGTCCGGGTGTAGGTGTAGCAGGATATGCTCAGTTTCCATTTTTTGCGGGAGGTGCCAGTTCGGCTTCAACCGATGGTATCATGGTTATTCACAATGAATTTGGAAATATCGGTACTTCATCACCCGGACAAACACTTAATGTTACGACTTCTACACATGAGTCTGGCCACTGGCTGGGATTATACCATCCGTTTCAAGGAGATAGTTGTGATAATGAGGGTGATGGTATTGCTGAAACACCTACAACTTATTTCGTAGCTAGTACTACTGAGCCACTTCGTAACCGTTGCAATATCCCTAATTATAACTCTTGCGCTACTGATAATCCGGATTTGCCTGATCAGTATGAAAACTTTATGGACTACTTTATTGGTACATGTGCAAGCAATATGTTTACCTTACAACAAGTTGCCCGTATGCATTTCTGCCTTGAAAACTATAGAAGAGATTTATGGCAACCGGCTAATCTGGAAGCAACAGGAACAGCAGATGGATATACATGTATCAACCTTCCAATTGCATCATTTAATATGTCTGCTCCCGGAAAAATAGTTTGTGTAGGAGCGAATGTGTCTTTTAGAGATAATTCCTATAATGCGCCTGTGACTTCATGGGATTGGAACTTTGGTGAAAATGCTACCCCGGCAACTTCAACATCTCAAAATCCTGTTAATATCACTTACAGCACTCCTGGATGGAAAACAATAACATTAACAAGTACCGGTACTACAGGTTCAGGAACCACTGTAATGACTAACTACATTTATGTGCAGGCTACATCAGAATTCTCAGGTATTAGCGGAGGAGCAGCAAATGCAGATTGGGATTATGCCAACACCTTTCAGGCTGATGGCTGGTATTTTGAAAATGAATCAAATGATGTATGGACCCGTACCCCTACTACCCATATCAATGGTAATATGAGTTTAATGTTGCAATCAAGAAACTTAACATACGGCTTTACGTATTCATTAATTTCGCCAACATTTAACTTAAGTGGCGCTACCAATCCTTATATTTCATACAGTTATTCTTTTGCCGCAAACTATTTAGGTACTGCAAACACTAATGACTCACGTGATGGATTGCAATTATCTGTATCATATGATTGCGGTAAAACATGGTCGCAACGTAAGAATACTGTTGGGAGTACAGCTTTTCCGAATGGTGCGGCAATACCAAATCCTTTGACTACTGGAGGTGGACCGGTACAGCCTTCAGTATATTATACTCCATCGAATCTATCGCAATGGAAATCGGATGGTATTACCGGAACAAATGTTGGAAATGCAACTCAATTGGCCAGTGTTAAATTTAAATTATCATTTACATATCAGGGTGGAAATAATTTTTACCTGGATGCATTAATGGTAGGTTTAAGTTCGGGTATTGCTGATGTTACTGCTAAAGATGTAAACTTCAATATAGTTCCGAATCCTTTTAACACTACAGCAGATATCAACTACGAATTGAAAGAAACCAATACCGTTGAAATCAAATTGTATGATATCGTTGGAAAAGAAGTTGCAACCTTGCAAACCGGTAAACAAGAATCGGGTACACATCAGGTTACAATTAACCGTTCGGATCTTGGATTGCAAAGTGGAATGTATTTCGTAAAAACGGCTATTGGCAACAGTTCATTCAGCACTAAAGTATTGATCAACTAAGTTGATAGAATCTCATAACAAAAAAGGGTGAAACAGCAATGTTTCACCCTTTTTTGTTATGAAAAAATACGGAGATTATTTCCGGTTTGGCTAGTGTTGAATTGTTGTAAGGCTGTACCGGCCGGCCCGTTAATAACAGATCCTGTTGTGCTGAAGTTGGAACCATGGTTAGAGCAATGAAACCTGTTATTGGCCGCTTCAAATCCAACTGTTGTACCTTGATGAGTGCAGGCAGCTGCCACGGCAATATAGGCCCCGGCCGTTGTACGTGCTACAATCACTCCGTTGGTAACAATAAAGCCCCCATTATTTTTAAGTGGAGCATTGCTTGCTTGTGTGAGGTCAAGGGTAAAATCTTTTGAAAGGGCGGTTGTAGCCGAAGAGTCATCTTTTTTACAACTATCGAAACAAGTGCTGATAATAATACCTCCGGTAGCCATACCAATCAGGGTTAAAAATTCTTTTCTGTCCATAAGGATGCATATTTATTTTTACTGAAACATAGAAGCTTTTACTCCGGTTATAGTTGCACGAGAGTATTTTTACCCCAACATGACCACAAAAAAAGCCAACCCTTTTAAGAGTCGGCTTTCCGGTATAGATATAAGATGGGTTCCTTATTTTACTTTTTGTAAAACGGGAATATTGATACTTGCAATATAAAATCCTCCAAACAAGAGTGTGCTGTAGCACAAATCACCCATCAGGCTATTTTGGAAGAATGGCAATGCTGCCGCAAAACACTCAGCCAAACCTTGTCCGTTCATTGGATACAAAGCAGGAGTATGGAAATATCCACCCAACCATGTGGCAAAGTTAGTTAGGATGAAAAAGATAACGGATGCACTGATGGTAGCACCTGCTACTCTAACAATACCTTTATTGCCTTGTAATGTTAATCCCAAAGCAGCAATAAGGGCAAATGATCCATATACAGCAACGGTTTGTTCGGCAAAGTACCAGCCGTTGAAACCCATTAACGCATCACTTAGCAGCAT
>JAZKGH010000229.1:0-23152 GCA_040386055.1 Bacteroidota bacterium | reverse complement strand
TAAGCCAAGTTTCTTATTGGAAAGTTTAAGGTAGGATAACAATTGTTTATGATGCACTTCAGCCAAATTCTCCACAGACTTGACTTCAATCACCACCATTTTATTAACCAGTAAATCAATTCGAAAACCTAGTTCGAGCTTTAGTTCTTTATAATAAACAGGTAAAGGAACTTGATTTTCAACCTGAAATCCCAGAGATCTAAGTTCATGCATCAATACGCTTTCATAAACGGATTCCAATAACCCGGGCCCCAAATGTTTATATGCCGTAAAGATTGCACCTCTAATTGCAAATGATAGTTCGTTTTCTGTCATATATTTCGTTAATTGGCCTTTAGATGTTTCTCCTAACCGAAAGCTTTCGGGACGCAGGTTCAGCCTCCCCGCGTCACCTGCAATCCCTAAGCTTCGGAACCCTCTATGGAAAACAGAGTCAGTCCTTCTTACCTCCCAGCATCAGCAGTTCATTCACCACAATTTCTGTAACGTAACGTTTTACACCATCTTTATCGGTGTAATTGCGGGAGTGTATTTTACCCTCAATTGCCACTTCACTTCCCTTTTTAAGGTACTTGGCAATTACATCAGCCTGCTTGCCCCAGGCAATCAAATTGTGCCATTGTGTTTCGGTTACCTTCTCTCCCTGTTCGTTCTTGTACGTTTCGGAGGTGGCTAATGAAAACTTAGCCAGTTTTTTGCCTGCGTTCAGGTCTTTTACATCGGGGTTTTGTCCCAGGTTGCCAATGAGGCGAACATTGTTTCTGAGGTTCATAATCTTGTTAATTAAAATGGTAATAATTTAAATTAAACATTCATCCACTCCTTATCTCGCTGGTACCATCACGAACAAGGCAATGTAAGAATGTTGTCAGTTATTGACGAGGCAAAGATGTGAGGGGTGTGGAAGCTTAACCGTATGTTTTTCGTTTATAAACGAAAAGAAACGTTTGTATCCGTTTGCACACGGATTAAGGCGATTCAATTATTTGTTTTAAAAGAGTCTTGTGTATATTAGCTTAGTTACTGGTAAAAAAACAATGGCATCTATCACAGGTTACAATTATATACACCCCTTACATAAAACTTGGCAATTTTCAGACTGAAAAATAATGCATGTGGAGTCCGGAAACCATATAAAAAACGGGGTGTTACTGAAAAGCCTTACGAGTAGGAAAAACTAAAAACAATAACACTATGAAATGGTATTTACAGGTTTTAAAAAAGTATGCTGACTTTAACGGAAGAGCAAGAAGAAAAGAATATTGGATGTTTGCACTGTTTAACTTCATTTTTATTATCGTAGCAATGATTCTTGATAATGTTTTCGGAACAACAATCGGTATGGTACCCTATGGGTTATTTTATATTGTGTATGCTCTTGCTGTTCTTATTCCATGTATAGCAGTTGCTGTAAGAAGACTCCACGATGTTGGCAAAAGTGGCTGGATGTTTCTGATTGCTTTGATTCCGATTGTTGGTGGTATTTGGCTCCTTGTTCTATTCTGTACAGACGGAGTTGCCGGACCAAATGAATATGGCGCAAATCCGAAAGAAATAGCCGTTGACTAAAGAAACCAACTATAACAAATGGTGGGTTTCGGAATGTCTCTGAAGTTTCTCTGACCACACATCATTCCGAATGAAGTTTAGTGCTAAAACTCCCTGCTATGGGGAGCCTATTTAAAAAAGGGGCGAATCAATGATCCACCCCTTTTTTAAAATTCTCAATCTACTTCTCTTTGTGTGTCTTTGTTGGAGAAGGAAGGAAGGGATTTAAAACTATCCAGGCTTCATTGGTGGGGTTTTCTACGGAAGTACCATTGCCTACCACTACTTTTCCATCTACCGAAATATTTGTTACACTAAAACCATTTAGATTCGGAGGTAGGTTTGTGCCTAAAATATCAAGATACGTAAACATCCCCATGACACTCCCCCACGAATCAGGTCCGAATATATAAGGAGATCCACTATCATTCGTAACCTCAAATATTACTGTACCTTTATCGTTTACCATTGTTGCCACCGATCCGACCTTGCTTACACTATCAGAATATTTATATTCTGTTTTATCAAACTTCCAGATCGCTGCTTTTGCTTGCTGAGGAAACCCTGGAATATAAATTCTACCACAAAGGTACTGACCATTCGGTGATGAATACAAAACATCTCCATAAGGATACTCATTGTTGACTAAAAGAAAGGGAGGATTGTTATCATCATTAATTGTCCAAACAACCGGAACTGTTGCAACAGGATTATTATAAGCAACCCCACCAACGTATGTAGTTCCATCAGTAAAACTCGCACATTCAACAGTACCATATAAAAACCCACTAGGTAGTGATAATTTAACTGTTACGATTCCGGAATTTAACGGATTGTTAATATCTACGACCACTTTCCATATTACCGGAGTGGAATTTCCCGCTGTGTTATAAACGCTTCCCGTGGCAATCAAGCCACCGCTGAGCGATGCATATACAGCATTTGCAATTCCACCAATATTACCCGTACCTAATGGAAGCGGTAATGAGCCCACCAGTCCGTCAAGCTCATATCCAATATAAGGTATTTGGTTTCCATTTGCTTGAGTTACGTTAAAGGAAATAAATGTGAGGAGACTGTTAAAAATGCACAAGTCAGTTGCATTTCCGGATAACTGCTTATTAGGATCATTTACAAAAGAATTATAAACCTTTCCGCTTGTATAGTCCGGGTTCACCTTTAAAAGTACTGGATAAGCACCTCCTCCTGTTTGATCAGACGGGCCACTTCCGCATACCATAACAGACCCGTCAGATGCTAGTCCTGCATCGCTTGCTGTTCTTAAGCCACCACCCGATAAATAGGTTAATGCAACATAAAGCGGTGGAATAGTTCCTTTTTCGTGTGCCTTTTTTAACATCGCTTTTTGCTCCTGTGTTAAATTCATTGTGTCCATATTTTAAAAAAATTAAATTGTGAGAATCAATGATAGAGTCAACCATAACTTTCCGACAAAACCAAACGTGGACAAAACCTGTACTTTATCTATAAAATTATCTTTCAATTATTTAAGCCTTATTCGTCCATATCAATGTAGACCAAAACATGAGATATAATTATTCAACTGAATATTTTTTTAGTTTAACTGGTCGTGTGTTAGTGATGAAAATTGCACATAGCCGTTTGTACACGGATAATTGTTTGGAATTCCCTCTACTTAGTATATTAGTTGATGCATGCTATATAATACATAAATCCTCAGGTGATTATGCATATAGATAACGCCATCTGACTTGAACGCATTACCGAAAAACATCAGCTACCATTTTGCCATAGTTGATACCAACAGAACGCACCTTCTCAAATTCTTACCATGGGTTGGCAATCTGCTAATGATTTCAGCAACTACATTCAACAGTGCGAACAACTTCATGAGCAACAACAAGAAGTAAGTTTTATGATTTTGCAAGGCGAAGATCTTGTTGGAAGAATCGGATTGTATTATATGAATATGCAAAGCAAAAATGATTCTATCCGATCATTAAAGATACAGAAGGAAAAGGCATCATCATACATCCTGCAATTTCCTATTCCTTTTCAGAATACAAAACATTGAAGGGCTCGTAACGAAAACTAAAAGAATGTGGAGTAATTCCTTATGAATAAAATCAAACTTTGATTAGGGAAAGTTTGTACACATTATGCACACTGAAAAATTAAAAAAGGCGGGTCAATGACCCGCCTTTTTTTTAAATTTTCTAATCTCTTTTGATGCTTTCTTCTCCGCCAATTGTAAAAGGGTTAATAACAATCCACGCTTCCTGTATGCCATTTCCTACCATTATCGTACTATTCACACTAAGATTATTCGCGGTAAAACCACTCATACTTGATGGCAAACCGTCTGTGTTAATGTTTTTGAAATATTGCAGCAATGTAATCGGATTTCCGGTATTGGGGCTCACAATGTATGGAGAATTGGTATCATTTAACACTTCTAATACGATAGTGCCCTTGTCATTTACAAGGGTTGCTGATGCACCTAATATTGATTTAGATTCCACAAAGTTAAACTGCTTTCCGTTCCACGCCCATAGTGTTGTTTTCGGTTGAAAGGAATCAGCGGGAACATACATTGCACCACACAGAAAACTACCGTTCGGTGATGAATTAATGACCTTAGCATAAAGTGTCTGAGGGACAGAAAGTAACTTGGGAGTACTAACATTATCAATTACTGTCCATACCCCCGGAAATTTTGCAGTAGGCTGACTATATGTATCTCCGCCAATGAATGTTGTTTTATTAACAAAACTTGCACAGAAAACTTCACCATATCTTGCTCCATCAGGATATTTCAATGGGATAGTTGTAAAAGTAGGTAGTGTTAATGGTTGAAGAATGTTATACGTTACCTCCCATATAACAGGGGCTGTTAATGGTGCTTCGCCAAAGCTTCCGGGTACAACCAGACCTTGTGCCAGTGATATATATACTGAATTTGCATTTCCCGAAGAAACACCTTCATTCAATGGTAATGCAAAAGAACCCGTAACCGTTATTGGGATTAATGCACCACCGGCTAAAACACCAAGGTATGGTAACTGCGTACTAAGTCCTTTCGTTTTATCATAGGTATTATATGTTATAAAAACGAGGTCATCGCTTACGACACAAAGACCTGTAGCACTTCCGGTTAATACTTTCTCGGGATCTTTAACAAACGAATTGAAAACGGTACATACCAAATTGGGAGCTACTCTCAACACCACCGGATATGCTCCTCCTCCAGTTGCAGAAGGTCCACTACCACATACAATAATAGTCCCATCTGATAACTCTCCTACATCAGTTGCAGTTACCATCTTGCCATTTGTAAGTTTTGTGAGAGAAATGTAAAGTGAATTACCAGCCTCTTTGCTCAAAGCCTTTTTTAACAATTCTTGTTTGTCTTCCGTTAAATTCATTGTTTCCATAATTCTTAAAAATTCAATTGTGAGTATCAATGATAAATCCAACCCCAACTTTCTGATGGAACCAAACGTGGACAAAACTTGTACTTTATCTATAGAAGTACTTTTCAATTCATTAAGTCTTATTCGTCCATATCAATGTAGACCAAAACATGGGATCTAATTATTCAACTGAATATTTTTGTAGTTTAACCGGTCGTATGTTAGTGATGAAAATTGCGTATAGCCGTTTGTACACGGATAATTGTTTGGTATTCATTTTAGTTAGTATATTAGTTGTTGCATACTATACACAAATCCTCCGATGACTATAAATATAAATGACACCATCCGGCTTGAACGCATTAACCCAAAACACGCATCTGACATTTTTGTTGCAGTCGATACCAACCGAACACACCTCTCCCAATTCTTACCATGGGTTGGCAACATGCAATCAGTTGCTGATTTCAGCAATTATATCAGTCGTTGCGAAGAGCTTTACAAGCAACAACTAGAAGTAAGTTTTGTGATCATGCAAGGCGAAGATCTTGTTGGAAGAATTGGATTGCATTATATGAATCAACAAAATAAGCAGGCATCTATTGGTTACTGGCTAACCAAAGATGCCGAAGGAAAAGGTATCATCACACAATCCTGCAGAGCTCTTATTTCGTATGGTTTTGCAGAACTAGGATTACACAGAATTGAAATAAAAGCTGCAGTCAAAAATGTAAAAAGCCAGGCCATTCCTGAAAAGCTTAACTTTAAAAAAGAAGGTATTTTGAGAGCAGCTGAATGGGTTAACAATACCTTCCTTGATTTATACTTATATTCAATGCTGGCTCATGAGTGGAAGGAGAAAATATAAACGTTCATAGTAAGTGTGCTAGACATTTAATCTCTTTCGTGTTATAAACATCCTCATTTAACCACAAAGAACGCTAAGATTGCACAAGGAGCACAAGCTTATTACTCATAGTGTGCTTTGCGCAAGCTTTGTGCACCTTGTGGTAAAGAAATTATACCTGAATATTCATTTAATTGCAGGTTCAATTATTACTTACATAATGAAACAGTTCTTCTTTGTTATACTTCTTCTCAATTTATATTTTACTTATGCCCAACAAAACTTGGTCAAGTATGTAAAACCCCTTATTGGTACCGAAAAGATGGGCCACACCTACCCCGGTGCAACAGTACCCTTCGGAGCCGTGCAATTAAGTCCCGAAACCGATACTATCTCCTATGAAGCAAATGGAAAATACAATGGCGAGGTATATAAGTATTGCGCAGGATACAAATACGAAGACAAAACAATTGTAGGTTTCAGCCACACCCATTTTAGCGGAACAGGTCATTCTGATCTGGGGGATTTTTTAATCATGCCTACACAAGGAAAGCTTCAATTGAATCCGGGGATCGCATCCGATCCTAAAAGCGGTTACCGTTCTGCATTCTCTCATACCAATGAAATTGCCCAAGCCGGTTATTACAAAGTAAAACTGGATGATGATACTATTATAGCCGAAATGACAGCAACCACAAGAGTAGGTATGCATCAGTATACATTCCCGAAATCGGATGAAAGCCATATCATTCTGGATTTAATGGCCGGTATTTATAATTATGATGATAAGAATGTATGGACCTATGTGCGGGTAGTGAATGATACCCTGATCACAGGTTACCGACAAACAAACGGCTGGGCACGCACCCGTACCGTTTATTTTGCAATGTCGTTTTCAAAACCTTTTATCAGCTACGGACAAAAAAATGAAGATCCCAAACAAGCGTACAGAGGCTTTTGGAGAAAGTTTGATCAGACAAATAACTTTCCCGAAATAGCCGGAAAAAAAATCCGAATGTTTTTTGACTTTAAAACGGATGAAGCCGAAAAGGTCAAAATTAAGTTTGCCCTTTCTTCCGTTAGTCAGGCAAATGCGCTGGAGAATATGCAAGTGGAAATTCCACATTGGGATTTTGACAACGTAAAACACAATGCACAAAAGTTGTGGAATACCGAACTCCAAAAAATTAAGATCGAAGCATCCGAAGATACCAAGGTGAATTTTTATACTGCCATGTATCACACCTTTATCAATCCAACTGTGTACACCGATGTAAACGGGCAATACAAAGGTCTGGATCAGGATGTACACAAAGCAGATGGCTTTACAAACTACAGCACGTTCTCATTGTGGGATACTTACCGTGCGCTGCATCCTTTTTTCAATATCATTCAACCTTCACGCAACAATGATATGGTGAAATCGATGATGGTGCATTACAACCAAAGTGCGTTGCATATGTTGCCCATTTGGTCGCATTACGCAAATGATAATTGGTGTATGAGTGGTTACCACAGTGTTTCGGTGATTGCTGATGCTATACTGAAAGGTGTATATACCGGAGATCCAAACGAGGCATTGAATGCTTGTGTAGTAACAGCCACACACCGCAATTACGAAGGTATTGGTTTGTATATGGACCAGGGTTTTATTCCTGCAGAGAAAAGCAATGTCTCTGTTTCCAATACCTTAGAATATGCTTATGATGATTGGTGCATTGCACAAGTAGCCAAAAAACTAAACAGACAAGACGTATACGAAACATTCATCAAACGGTCTGCCAATTGGCAAAACAATTACAATCCCATAACAGGATTCATGCAACCTAAGTTGGTCGATGGAACCTTCAAACAACACTTTGATGCGCTCTCCACCAACGGGCAAGGATTTATTGAAGGCAATAGTTGGAACTACAGCTTTTTTGTACCGCATAATCCAAAAGCTCTTATTGATAAAATGGGAGGCCAACAAAAATTCGCTTCCCGTTTGGATACTTTATTCTCCATGCATTTACCCGATGTTTTTTTTGCCGAAACCGAGGACATTACCCGTGAAGGGATTATTGGCGGATATGTGCATGGAAACGAACCGGCACACCATGTTGCATACTTATACAATTGGACCGACCAGCCCTGGAAAACACAATACCGGGTTCGTAACATTTTAAACAAACAATACAAACCCACACCCGATGGTTTAGGAGGAAACGATGATTGCGGACAAATGAGTGCGTGGTATTTGTTCTCGTCACTCGGCCTTTATCCCGTGGCTCCGGGTTCAACGGAATATGCTATTGGCTCTCCACTGATAAATAATGCTGCACTCTCGTTAGAAAATGGAAAGACATTTACGATTGATGTGGTGAACCAAAGTGAGAAGAATGTATACGTGCAGAAAGTATTGTTGAATGGGAAGCCGTTGACATCTTTGTTTTTGAAGCATGAAGATATTATAGCGGGAAGCATATTGACTTTTTATATGGGGGCCAAGGCAAATAAGTGAGAAAGGTTTATAATCGTTTGTACACGGATAAAATCTTAAGCTAAACTGTTTTAATAAAGACTATTACATATATTAGTTGCGCCTATACAATAGTTATAGGCAACCAAAATAGACTGACATGAAACTGTATCATTTATTTCTTTTAGTAATTCTTGTTGGCTGTGACGCTGTCCAGGAAAAATCAGGAGTTATCCTTAACTCAGAGACTCGACTACCATTGGAGGGAGTTGCAATAAGTAAGTACGAACAGGAAGACTCGACAAATAGTTTCACAAAGAGAATATATTCTGACGAAAACGGACAATTTGAATATAGAAGCGTTGGAGGGAGGAATTCATTTGAACTCTTTTTTATGAAGGAAGGTTTTGAGATCAAAAAAATTAAAAACGAGGATTCAGATACAATTCTACTAGAACCTATAAAGTAGCTGCAATGAACTTCGGATTGGCAGCCTATAACAGCACATTTGCAATAGGCGGGGTTTGGTGCTCCGCAGACAGTTTTGTGGTTACAGGAAGTTCTGTGCTCCGAATGAACATTTGTGCTGAAAAGCCCGCCCATCGCAAATCTGCAAAACGTTATAAGCCATTTTATGAAGCATCCGCAATTCCAAGGACAACATAAACCCTGCCGCAAATGGCGCTAATGTACTCATGCTGTCGCGGACGTGTCGTCCGTGACTTGTTCCTACGAAGAGGAATGCTAGTCTTCAGTACTGATACCTGAACAACAAGTACACAATCATCCGGACGATACGATACACCAGTGAACGAGGATTAACTTTTCACCGGAATCCTCTTCAACGTCTCAAGCAAATACGCCCAGTATTTTTGTACCGAACTGATCTGTACTTTCTCGTCAGGTGAATGTGCTCCGGTAATGTTCGGACCGAAGGAGATCATTTCCATATCAGGATAGTTGGTTCCCAAAATACCACATTCCAAACCGGCATGGCAGGCATTTACATGTGCTTCACCATCATACATTTCTCTGTATAGATCAGCCATCAATTTAACAATGGGTGATTCGGGCTTGGGTGTCCAACCAGGATAGGATCCGGTGAGGGTTACATTGGCCTTTAACAAACCCATTGCGTCTTCTAACTTATGTGCCAATAACATCTTTTCATCATCAACCGAACTGCGGGTTAAACATTGAATACTATATGCTCCGTCTTTCACCAATACACGTGCTACGTTATTGGATGTTTGCACGAGCCCTTCAATATCGGGACTCATAGCATATACTCCATTTACCATTACAGACAATGATCGTAATAAGTTATGCTGGAAGGCTGTTTCAAATACCGTCTCCGGAGTTGGAATAAATACTGCACTCAAATCTAAATTTGGATCCGTACTACCTTTTTCAGCTTTTATAACTGCATTTCGTCCGTCAATAAAAGCCATAAACGAATCTTTATGTGCAGCCAGGATAGCTAATTCCGCAACCGATTCGCGTGGAATGGCATTGCGTAAACTTCCACCATCAATGGATGCCACATGAGCGCCCATTTTTTCGGCACGCATCAATACACCATTCATCTGCATATTGGCATTTGCTCTCCCTTTATGAATATCCATTCCGGAATGTCCACCTGTTAATCCCCTTAACGAAACAGCAACACCGATATACTCTCCTTCTAATTTTTGAGTTGCATAATTTCCGGTTCCGGTAACATCAATTCCACCGGCACAACCAATGGTCAGTTCATGATCATCTTCCGTATCCAGGTTGAGCATATATTTAGCCGAAAGCAATCCGCCCTTCAGCCCTAAAGCTCCCGTCATCCCTGTTTCTTCGTCAATGGTAAACAATGCTTCCAAAGCGGGGTGTGCAATATCTGTTGACGTAAACAATGCCATAATGCTTGCTACTCCAATACCATTATCAGCACCCAGAGTGGTTCCGTTTGCTTTTACAAAATCACCATCCACAAGCATATCAATTCCCTGTGTTAAGAAATCAAATACCGTGCTTGCATTTTTTTGGTGCACCATATCCAGATGGCTTTGCAAACAAACAGTGGCTCTATCCTCCATACCCTTGCTTGCTGGTTTTTTTATAATAACATTCCCAATGTCATCTTTAATGGTTTCCAATCCCAATGATTTTCCAAACGCCATCATAAATTCAATCACGCGTTCTTCTTTTTTGGACGGACGTGGCACGGCATTTAAATCCGCAAAATGGTTCCACATAGCCTTAGGCTCTAAAGTTCTTACTGCTGTGCTCATATTAGTCTTCTTCGTAAAATTCTATTAAAGATGCAATGTACTGATCGTTCCAGCCATCCACCAAATCATTATAATCATCATCCGGAATATTGGTATGTCTTACTTCCAATGATGTTTCGCCTTTATCGTTGTGCAATTTAAGGGTTACAATGGAGGGCTCTTCCTGCTCTCCAAAATACCACTGCTGCACAATTTTTTTCCCTTCTTCAAACTCTAAATTTTTCCCCACAATAGCACCATCCCAAAGAGAGAATTCACTCCCAACAACTGTAGTCATTTCTACCTTGTTTCCTGTCCACAGCTGAAGGGTTCCTTCGTGTGTTAAGGCTGCATACACCTCATCGGGTGGTGCGGGAATGGAATAGTACTTTTTAAAATCTTTCATGCGCAATTTTAATAAATGGGTCTTTACTCCTTGGTAGACAAATCTAAACCTTTAACGCTATTCTTATTAGTAACATTTCTATTTAACCACAAAGTTCACTAAGATAACACAAGAATCACTATAGTTTACCGGCATGGCGAACTTTGTGCTTGCTTTGTGGCCCTTGTGGTAAAGCTGCTTTGCTTATAATCATTCCGGAGGTCTTGCTTCGATGAACTCAGCATGACATGCTTCCTAAACTTCTTTCATTGATAATGCAATTCTCTTTCGCACCAAATCCACTTCAATCACTTTCACCTGAACATGCTGCTGCAACTTTACCACTTCATTCGGATCGTTTACAAAACGATTTGCCAGTTGTGAAATATGCACCATTCCATCCTGCTTCACTCCTACATCCACAAAACAACCGAACTTTGTAATATTGGTCACAATACCCGGAAGCACCATGCCCATAGTTAAATCTTCAGGTTTTTTTACGTTGGCAAACTCAAATGCTTTGATTTGCTCACGCGGGTCGCGGCCAGGCTTAGCCAATTCTTTCAAAATATCATTGATAGTTGGCAATCCCGCTTTTTCCGTCACATATTTTTTCGGATCGATTTGTTTGCGCAGGGATTCGGTTTGAATCAAATCCATCACCGTGCATGTTAAGTCTTGTGCCATTTTCTCAACAATGCCATAACTCTCGGGATGCACTGCGCTATTGTCCAATACATTTTTTGCATTGGGAATGCGCAAGAATCCTGCACATTGTTCAAATGCTTTGTCACCCAATCTGGATACTTTTTTTAATGCCGCTCTGCTCTTAAACGCTCCGTTCTCATTGCGGTAGTTGATAATATTTTGCGCAATAGTTGGTCCTAAACCCGATACATACGTAAGCAAACTTTTGCTGGCCGTGTTGATGTTTACACCCACCGTGTTTACACAACTTTCCACCACCGCATCCAACTGACGTTTCAATTTAACCTGATGCACATCATGCTGGTATTGTCCTACACCAATTGACTTGGCATCAATCTTCACCAACTCCGCCAACGGATCGGCCAAGCGCCTGCCAATGGAAACAGAACCTCTCACGGTAACATCTTTTTCGGGAAACTCTTCACGCGCCACTTCCGATGCAGAATATACCGAAGCACCACTTTCATTCACCATGAATATCTGCACTTCTTTTACAAACGGAATACTGCGCACAATCTCCTCCGTTTCCCTTCCTGCCGTTCCATTACCAATAGCGATGGCTTCTATTTTATACTTATCAACCAACTTGGTAATGGTAGCAATGGCGCCATAAACATCTTTTTGTGGTTCGTGCGGATAAATGATCTCATCGGCAAGCAAAGCACCTTCTTCATTCAAACAAACAACCTTGCAACCCGATCTGAATCCGGGGTCGAGTGCTAAAATCCGTTTGCTTCCCAAGGGTGCTGAGAGTAATAACTGACGCAGGTTTTCGGCAAACACCAAAATGGCTTCATCATCCGCCCTGTCTTTAGCAATGGTTCTGAATTCATTTTCAATAGAAGGAGCCAATAAGCGATCATAGCAATCTGTAATCGCCTCTGAAACTTGTTTACTTGCAGCAGTATTTTTCTTGATAAACAATTCATCCAGTTTATCCAATACCACGTCTTCATCAGGCTTGATGGTGAGTTTTAGAAATCCTTCATCCTCTCCTCTGAACATTGCCAATAAACGATGTGACGGACACTTTTTCAAGGGTTCATCAAACTCAAAATAATCTAAATATTTAGCCGCCTCTGCTTGTTTGCTTTTATACACTTTGGTATAAATAACAGAGAATCGTTCGAATTGATTCCTTACAATGGCGCGCGCCTGTGCATCTTCATTAACACGCTCAGCAATGATATCCCGTGCACCTTCCAACACATCGGCAATAGTGGTAACTTTATCATTCAGGTATTTCGAGGCTTCTACCTCTACATCTTTATCCAACTCAAGCGACAACCAATCTGCCAATGGCTCCAAACCATTTTCCCTAGCGATGGTCGCACGCGTTTTGCGTTTGGGCTTGTACGGTAAATACAAATCTTCCAGTTCAAGGGAATCCCAGCAATTATTGATTTTTGTTTCCAGTTCAGGAGTGAGTTTTCCTTGCTCGGTGATTGTATCAACGATATATTTTTTACGTTGCTCCAACTCACGGTATTTTTCCGTGGTGAGTTTTACTTTTTCAATCTGCACTTCATCTAAACCATGCGTCATTTCCTTACGGTAACGCGAGATAAAAGGAACCGTTGATCCTTCATCCAATAACTGAACGGTTGATGTAACTTGTTTGTGGGTAATGCCAAGAAGATTGGCAATGAGGGAATAAATCTTACTGTCGTACATGCTTATCTATATCTGAAATCTTTTAATTTTTTTGCTTTAAGGGAAGTGAATCCTACAATACCTAATGTCATACATCCACCGAATACAACAGATGGAATGGTACCTAACAACCGTGCCGCCAAACCACTTTCAAATGCTCCTATCTCATTGGAAGAACCAATGAACATGGTATTTACGGCTGATACCCTACCTCTCATGTGATCGGGTGTTTCGAGTTGTAAAATATTACCGCGTATCACTACGCTTACACTATCAAATGCACCACTCAGGAACAAGAGGAACAAGGAAACATACAATGAAGTAGAAAGTGCAAATCCAATCATACACAATCCGAATGCAGCTACACAATACAATAATACCACTCCCGGTTTTTCAATTTGTTTGCGCATGGATAACCAAATCATAGTGATACTTGCGCCCAATGATGGTGCTGCTCTGAGCATACCCAATCCTTGCGGACCCACCTTCAATACCTCATCGGCAAATACCGGGAGCAATGCAACCGCGCCACCAAACAACACTGCAAACAAATCCAATGATATGGCACTTAACACAACTTTATTATCGAACACAAATTTGATTCCTTCTTTGAGCCTAACAGATATTGTTTCAGTTACACCAATCGAAACGATAGGTTTGGATGTGATACTCAGCAAGGCAACAAAAGCTATGAGCAGAGAAGCTAAAACAATTGTGAATGTATACGTAATGCCAATAGCTCCATACAATATACCACCGAGCGCAGGGCCAATAATAGCAGCTATTTGCCAGGCAGAACTATTTAAGGTAGAAGCTTTTGTAAGTTGTTCCTTTTTGACAAGTTGATACAAAAACGAAAAGGCTGTAGGAGAAAAAAATCCACGTGCAAATCCACTCAAAAAGATAAAAAAGTACATCCCTTTAATGCTGTAGGATGCTCCGATTCCGATGACAAAATCATCCATCGATACTATTAACAACCCTACCGAACAAACAAAGATGCACAGTAAGCTTTTGAGTAAAATATTACGCTTATTACTAATATCGGCAACATGTCCGGCATACAATGCAATGCTGATGGCAGGTATTGCTTCAGCTAATCCGATAAGTCCCAGCGAAAAGGGATCTTTGGTTAATGAATACAATTGCCATCCTACAATAACTGCCTGTATTTGCAAGGCTATGGTTAAGAACACACGCGAAGCCAGAAAAAAACTATATTCTTTATTCTGCAGTAGTTGAAAGGTTTCTTTTCGTGATGACATGGTTCCGGATTAGCGTTTAAGGTATTCTTCGTAATACAATTGTTCATAAGCACGGGCTTGTTTTTCCATTTGCTTAAACGCTGTTGAATCACCTGATGAAAAAATGCGCTGTTTGCTTTCCTGATCAAACACGATACTACCCTGCGCTTTCACCATTCCGATTCCATCATTGTACACAAACGTTGCGAAAGGTTTATATGCCGAATCCAAAAAATTACGGCTCCAGTTAAACCCTTTTGCCGGAATATTTAATTGGTGCAACAATGTAGCTGCAATGTCCACCTGATTGGTTAGAGTATGATTTACTTGTCCTTTATAGCCTGCATACAATGCTCCGCCCGTTATTAAAAATGGAATTCTGAATCGTTCCGGATCATATGCTACTCTGCCCTTTGGCCATTGGTGACCGTGATCGGATAAGATGATAAACAACGTATTTTCATACCATGTTTGTTGTTTCGCTTTGGCAAAAAATTCACCCAATGCCTTATCGGCAAAGTTCACGGAATTGCGATAGAGGTTAGGGTCATCATCGCCTGCAAATGCGGGATTGTGATGCGGAACCTTAAAGGGTTCATGACTGCTTAACGTAAGTACTGTTGCAAAAAAAGGAGCCTTGGTTTTACCTAATCCATCCAATACTTTTTCCCATAACACATCATCATGAACGCCCCATTCAGCATTTTGTTTATCCAATGGAAAATTATTCAGATCAATAATATCATCATAACCTGCATTTAACCAATACCCTTTCATATTCGCAAACTCGGATGCTCCACCATAAAAGAATGAGCTATGGTACTGCAATTGTTTTAAAGAAGAAGGAATGGAAGGCAGTGAAGTGAATTTTTGAATATTATTGATGATAGAACTGCGTGCCAGCGAAGGTTGTGAACTGATGATGGCAGCCAATCCTTTATCCGTTCTGTTTCCATTTGCATAGAAATGATCAAACAATAATCCTTCCCTGCATAACGCGTTTAAGTTAGGTGTAACATTGGGTTCACCACCCAACGGAGCAATAACATCTGCCGTCCACCCCTCCAACACTACCAGCACAATATTCGGAGTTGATTGTATAGATAATTTTTTACTTACAGTTGGCTCCGTAAACAATGAATCGACAATTGCCTTTGCTTCTTGTTCATCCAAAAATACGTATGGATTATGTTTGGTATTTTCAGAGCTTTCTACAAACGAAGCCAGTAAATTCCAGGTAGTATTGATAGCAGCATGGTTCAGGAAGATATTAGAAGAATAAAATGCAGAGCTTTGGTTGATAGCAGCCTTCCCAACTCCTCCCCTGATTCCCAAAAACAACAACGACATCAATAGAAGCCAATACACGGGAGGTTCCCATTTTTTTACTTTACCGTTAATTTCATCCAATCCCTTCATTCCTTTCGAATAGATGAAAAAAGAAAGACCTGAAAATCCCAGAATAATGAGAATGAATTTCACCAACGATCCGCCTGAAGCGAATACAAGCATTTCTTTGGGAAACTTAGCAAACGATGACGCATATCCGTTGAGCTTTTGTCCCCAATGCTGGTAAAGTTCACCATCGGCCAATGTGAGAAAGATGACAATACTTAACAACAATACATTGTATGTTTTAAGCAGTCTGTTTAAGAATATTTTTTTGGAAGTATAATGACTGATAAACCATAGTAAAACAGGAAACACTGAAAGATAACAACTCATGGAAATATCCAACAAGAACCCATGATAGAAAGAAGCCCATAATGCTAAAGAATCGATAGCGGATGCCTGATTCCAATTGAGGATAATAAATACAATCCTTGCCAACACAAATATCACATACCAGAAAGCGAAATAGCGCAGGATGCTTGATAGATTTTTAATCACGTTTCGAAAATAACTAAATCCCAGCGTTGACTAAAGTGTTGTGAATAACTTACCGTATACCCCTGCGGTTGAGCTCCCGTTGGTATTTGCGGGCATTTACCTGATGTTGACTAAACGTTGCCGCAAAATTGTGAAAACCCGAAAAATCTTCCTTTGCACAGAAATAAATATAATTGTGCCGTTGCAGATTCAACACAGCATCAATAGCTTGTACCGAGGGTACGCAGATAGGACCGGGAATCAATCCTGTATACTTGTAAGTATTGTAAGGTGATTCAATGTGCAGCATGATCCCACCCACACGCTTAACTGACTTATCATTGATGGCATACAAAATGGTAGGATCGGCCTGAAAAGGCATTCCTTTTTTCAAACGATTATAATACACTCCCGCTACAATAGGCATCTCCGATTTCTGATACGTTTCCTTTTGTACAATAGATGCTAAAATGCTCACCTGTTGAGGTGTTAAATGAAGTGCTTCAGCTTTGGCTTTGCGTTCATCATTCCAAAACAACCGGTATTCTTTTTTCATCCGCAGCAACACATCTTCAGCCGGGGTATTCCAATAAAAATTATAGGTATTGGGAATAAAAATACAAACACTGTTTAGTGTATCCAATCCTATGTCTTCAAACAAGGATGCATCATTCAGCAATTGACCCAACTCACTACTGTCAGCTTCGAGTAATGAACTCCAAAATTGCACTAAATCCTCTTTGCGTTCCGCATACTTAAATGTTACATCTACGGGTGTTTGCCTACCCGATGCCATCAGCCGGATGATTTTATAGTTACTAAACGTTGCATCCACCTCATATCTTCCGGGTTTCAATTTGCTTTCAAATCCCAATACTTTCACCACCCTCACAAAAGCATCCAGGTTGCGAAACAATCCGCTTCGCTTCCAGTTTTCCTTGTTTTGCTCCAGCGTTAAATGTGTTCCAACATATACATATCCTTTTTTGTTATCGGCCAACCTGATATTACTCGCCAATACATCTTCATAAATTTTAATGGCTGCAGAGAACAACAATACAGCAACCAATGCCAGCACCGTATACAGTACTTTCTTATTAAAACTAATGTTGGATTTTTTTGTAGCCATGCATGAACTCTCTTTATAATTGTTCCAATAATTGTTTTACCTGAACATTTTGGGGGTTACGTTTAAGGATCTGTTTGAGAATGGTTTTAGCCTGACCAGTATTACCCAGATAATTATACAATCCTGCCTTGTTAAGTAATGCCTGTTCAAAATCCGGATTTAATGCCAATGCATCATCATAATATTTCATGGCCAATTGTGCATTTCCTTGTTTGAGGTAACCAAACCCAATATTGGTGAGTGCCACTGCTTGTTTTGGATTGCGTTGCAACGATGAAGCAAGTGTATTAATTCCCACGGCTGTGTTATCCAACTCAATCTGAATGGAACCCAGTTTGTTCATAAAATCAAGATTGGCCGGAGCCAGCTGAACAGCACGTTTATACCATCCTTCTGCCGATTGAGGCACACCTGTATTTTGAAAAGCCTGCCCGATTCGGTAACAGGTCCATGCGTTATCACAGGTATTCACATCAAGATTTTTCGATTGTTGCATGATGGAGGTATAATCTTGTCGTAAATAGAAAAAATGAATGCGTGCATCTGTTAAATCCGTTTCACTGATTCCCTTTTCTTCCTTTAAATAGAATTGTGCCGAGTCAAGCGATGCATTCTCTCCATTAAACTTTTCATAATAGGAAAGATATGCTCTACTCTGCGTAAAGGCATCCGATTTGGGATTGTTAATACAATATATTCCTGCAAATTCTTTCTGCGCTTTTTTCTGTTGTTTTTTTACCGGAACACGAATCCAGTGATCGGTTACAGTTACGTGCGGAATATCAATGGTACCGGATTTAGGCATATGGCATCCCCAGCAATTGTCATTACTAGCTTGGCGCACGCTCAACTTTTCGGTACAAGCTGATTGCATGTTATGACAGTTGCCACATGCATTATTAAATACCTGCTTACCCGTAACTTTCACACTCACATGTGGATTGTGACAGGTAATACAGGTCAGTTTAGAGGTATGGGATTCTTTTGAGTGGTTCTCTCCTGAAAGAAAACACTTGCTCATTTGCAAACGCTGGGCATGTGATGCCATAATGAACTCATCTTCGTGTCCTTTATACTTTGGCATGTAAATATCCATCACCGTTGAAAGGTCCATACCCGGACGAAAATCTGTGAATGCCTTGCCCGGTTTAAGCACTGCATTTCCCTGCAGGTGGCAACGCTGGCATACATCAATCTGACGTTCCCAAACCAGCTTCTTTGGGTTCACAATCGTATAATCAATTTGTGTGGCAGTGTCTACCCTGTTGCCGGCCAGCTTTTCTTTTACATGTACTTCTCCCGGACCATGGCATCTTTCGCAATCAATTCCCTGTGGAATAGTGTTGAATTTATTGGTTGAATTTTCTTCGAATTGCGGAAGTGCATTGTGACAACTCATACACTCAAAGCCAATGGCTCTGTCAAACCGAACATTGTGCCCGTCTTCATATCCAGGAGGCAAATCCCATTTACGTTTTTGTGCATACCAGGTGAGTGGCATCTGATAAACATATCCATCCACATTCATCATGTGCGAATTAGTATGTTGTCCTGAGCCCACAATATAATCTACCTTCTCTTCGCGCTTGTGAATCGTATCCTTTCCGCTCAATCTGAATTCGGTGATATAGAAATTGTCTCCTTTCCATGAAGGCGTGTAGTATAAATCTTTGTATTTATCATACACTACATGTTTTTTGGAAAAGTCTGCGGCCGATTTCGCGCGCGTTGCCAAATCAAACGATTGCCCCATACCTGTTTGGATAAAGGTTTTATAAATATCATTATGGCAACTTCTGCAGGTTTCAATACCAACATACTTTACGGTATCATTATGATTAAGATACGTATTGGTTTCGGGGGAAGGTGCAGTTGGTTTTGAATTGCAAAACACATTCAATAACAATACAACTGCCATGAGCAGGAATAGTATCGTGATATATAGATTGCGTTTCAATTTCATCTCGGTTATAACGAAAAATAGCAGCAATGGTTTAAGGTATTGCTGCTATTGTAAACAAGTCAGTTAAGAATTAAGCAAAGTTGGCTCTCCACTCCAGCATACCACCAATAAGGTTGCGTACATTGGTGAAGCCACTCTCCGTCATAAACATCTTGGCATTGCCACTGCGGGCTCCCGAACGGCAATGAACAATTACTTCTTCATTTTTAAGATGAGACAATTCATCTAAACGAAAAGGAATTTCACCCAATGGTATAAGCTCTGCACCGATATTAAATTCTTCGTATTCGTGTACTTCACGTACATCAATAATGGTCAATTTTTCGCCTTTGTCCATTCTTTCTTTCAATTCCTGGCAAGTAATGTCTGTCATAAAGTTAGTGCGTTATAAGTAGTTTTTGAATAGCCGTTTGTCCTGTTGATGGTTGTGTAACTTTCACAAGATACATTCCCTCTGCTATCGATGGCAAATGTAATTCATTTTGAGAAATTGTTTCTGCTAGTATAACTTTCCCGGTGAGGTCCATCAATTCTATATACGGCTTTTCATCATTTAATAATTTAATTGTTATGTATGATGTAGCAGGGTTCGGATAGATAGATACAGCTAACTTCTCGTGAACAGTCTCTTCCTTCATACCCACTGGTGGAGTAAGCCATTTGCCTAAAATCGGACGGATCATGAGAGCTCCTGTTTCCAGTGAACGCTCCCAGATACCAACTTCATCAATTTTAAAATAGGCATTGGCGTTTACGCGGCTACCATTCTGAAAATAATTTTCATCCATACCCACATTCAGATTGAAGATATCCGATTGTTCCCATCCAATGTAAAAAGTTCCTGCGGGAAGCGCCAATTTCTGATCAAATTCCAGGTAATAAAAACCATTACGTTTATTAGTATACGTAGGTTTTGTTTGAAGTATTTTTTTCAATGGCGTTTGACCTGGTCCATTGGCTACAATAGTACTCCATACCACAAGCGTAAATTTCTGAGTGCTTACATCAATAGAGGACTGGTTGAAAAAGATACTCATTCCTACTAAACTATCGGGTACATCCAGCGTATATCCAATAGCCACAGCTCCCGATTTATTTTTTATACCATAACCCGCCTCTGCCGTACCATCATCGTATGCATAAAAGTTGCTAAACAATGTATTAACCGATAGGGTATCATTACCAGAAATATCATCAATGGTATTGTTTGAGTTCACATAATACTTGGAACGAAACACCAATGAATCTGAGCTTACGGCAGTTGTTAAGGAGACAACTGATGTAACGGGAGCTTTAGCAATGCTGCCACCGGCAACATTACCCAATGAATTGGTAAATGAATCAATTCGAGCACCTGACGGTTCAAATACCGCTCGGGCAAAGTTCAATGGATTCGGTCCGGTATTATTATTTTTAAGAGTAATAATTTGATTGGAGTTGACGTGTGCAGCAGGATTCGTTAAAAACTGGTTACGCGGCATTGAGGAATAAGGAGTCAATAATGAAGGAGGATTACCCGATAACGCAAAATCAAAATAGAATTCATCAGGTCTGCGTCCCCTATCCATTCGGATATAATCTACATGCCAGTTGTCAATGTTTCCTGTTTTGCTTCCAATATTTTTGAAACGAAACTGAAAATCATCATGCAAATAAGCCGAATCCACAAAAATCGAAATTTGTGTAAAGGTATCTACCGGAAAAAATCTGGATGAACCATTCCAAACGGTTTGCCATGCATCAGGAAACAATCTGTTGCTCCTGAATTCCAGCACCAGCGAATCACCATCATTCGGTTTATCTCCCAATCCCTGTGGTTCTATAAAGAAAAACAAATACACAGAATCCGTACGAATCAATCCACTTAAATTAATCGACTGGCTTGTTAACGTATCATTGTAGCCATTCCCGGAACCATATGGATTCCCTCTAAAATCAAGTCCGTCAAAGGTGGCTACATTCACACTCGGTTGCCCTACTGCAAAATCATTATTGATGTACACATCGTTATCCTTCCACAATTTCGTTGACGGAAACAATGTGCTGGTTGAAAAATCGTCAATAAACGGTAATGCTAACTTATGACTAATATTAAATCCGGTTGCTATGAACTGCAGGGTATCATTGCTAGAATAGTTGCATTTATTAATCAGCCGGAACTGAAAATTTGCATGTCGGTAACGGGCAAAATTTACTTGATAAACAAATGAAGTGAATGAAGCAGATGAAGAGGATCCCACATGCCATATGCGAATCCATTCCCCAACATTATTTAAAAACTCAAGCACCAAACTATCCGTATTATCGGCAGCAGGCATTGATTTATACATAAACCGTAAATACACCGAATCGCTCAATGCAAATTTATTCAGGTCAACCGGCAGCGAATGTAAAGTGTCTGCAAAACCATTATTATTATATACGGTGCTATCAGTATTCAATTTATCAAACACAATAACCTTTGTTCCGGGGAAACCAAGATCTCTGTTAATACCCGTTTGTGCTTGTTGCCAGTATTGTTTAACCGGAAATAAGGTATCTGCTAAATCCGTTGTAAAGTTCTCATGAAAGGGTAATGCTAATTTATCTGCAAACACAACATTATACACTAAAAATGTTTCGGTGTTGGTATCACTTGACCTGCTGTGTGATCTGAATCTAAACGAAAAATTAGGTGATTGATACGTTGCAAAATCAACGGGTATACGGATGTCCACTTTGGAAATTGTATTATTAGGAGACGTCCACAGAGTTTGATAACTGCCGGAAGATGTTACCACTTCAAATGTTAACGAATCTCCACTTAACCATGTGGCCCCTGTTTGATAGGCAAAGGCAATAAATAATTGCCCATTCGAGGAACGAATATCAATATTCTGAGATAACAGTACATCTGTTTCGCCAAAGGCTCCCGAACTACCATTGTAAGTTGTATTTGCAGCATCCTGTGCATTGAAGACTGCAGCCCTGTTCGCCAATGTAACATTTTTCAACGCCCAGAGTGAATCATCCAACAATCCTCCCACACCCACAAAATAATCGATTAATGGAAAACGATTGCTCTCCGATGATTTGCCCAACAACCGCTTACCTAAATGCTGTTTTACGGATGGCATTGACGCGGCAGCTTCTGCCAAACGAGGATTTGATGTTAAGGGAATTTTCTCCTCACCACCTTGTTGTGCAAACAGGTAAGTATTAAAAAAAGTGAACCCCAGAAGTATAACGAAGTGTATCTGTTTTCTCATTCTTGTTTTAAAAATAAGTCAATGGCCTGACCAGACCCCACCATCACACCTTCCGCAAACCCGGGTGTTTGTCTGTACACCTTAGCTGAAGTCGAATCAGTTACTACACCCTGGTAAACCACCGAACCAACATTTAACGTTGAACTTGCCAATAAATTGCGGGCTTCTTCGAGTGTCATTCCTGTTAAATCCGGTAACGAAACATCTCCCTGTCCCAGGCCGTCTCCCAGCACCAGATCAATGGTTGACCCTTTCGGAATCTTAGTCCCGGCAGCAATAGTGTGGTTGCCATACAACTGTTCCAATACCACATTTTGGGCGATGTCTGGTCGGTAAATCAATTTCCCCACTTTCAATCCCACACTTTGCAGCATAACTTGTGCCTGACGTAACGAAACATCAATCAGGTTGGGCAGATTTACCAGCGGAGCTTTGTTGCTATTG